>JAUWQP010000063.1 GCA_030611015.1 Chloroflexota bacterium
AAATACAATCCAAACCACGTATGCTCTTCCCGCGCCTCTTGCCTCATCCTCCCTAACTCAACCAACCTCTCCCTGTTAGGGTAGGCACCAACCTCGTTTTTAATCCATTGAGAGAAGCCTATCCAGCCGGGGAACACCCAACCTTTACTAAAATAGTATCTCTCAAAACCTTCCCCGCTTAAATACCCGCTCAGATACCATGCTTGGCGCTTTACATTATAGACTTTGCCCATCTTTGACCTGTGGCTGGCATAATTCTTCCACCACCAATCCTCAATTACTTGCTGGTCAATAAAAGTGCCGAAATACACCACATGCAGGTTAATACGCCTTTTATCTCCTTGCCGATGCCTAACGCAACAATACTCAAAATACCCATAATGACGCCTTAGATACCTGACCAACTCATTGAACTTCTGTATTACAGCTAATCCTTCAGCTATTGCCTCGTCACTTTCCGTTAAGACAAACCACCTTGCTATCTCTCTAATATGTGCGTCAAACCCCGTGTAAAACCTTTGCCTGAATCTACGTCCTCTATAATCAAAATAATCCCCAACATCATAATGACTGACATCTAAAGCTCTATAAACAAGTCCAGTATTATCCTTATCATATAATTCCTCCAAATCTCGAATTTACCCGCCTCCATAACACCTAATAGAATATGCCTGTGGGAATGAGACAGCACCTCATTGGCGGGTCGCAGTTCTCCTTCTGTTATTTGCCTCAATTTCCCTACAAGCACTTTTGTCATGCGCGAGCTTTTGCTCGCCGCCCTCCACCTCGAGCTAAAACCTATCGCTTTCCTCAACTACTTACCTCCTTCACTCCAAATCGGCAAAAATGGATGTATCCTAAAAACACTCCTATCGACCTCCTCTTGATTACGTTTACCGTAAATTACCAGCATCCCAAACCCTCCTTTCACATTACCGTCAGACCACCGCATAAACCTCACCACATTAATTAAGCTAACATCCCTGTACAGAAGTTCCGTAGCTAATCCACGTCTTATTGCGTGCCAACCGTAATTCTCCCCAGGCAAAGCAAGGTCGAGCTTCTTAATGATTCTCCGAAAGACGAAGCTCATATATCTCACTCCAGTCCTCTCATAGCCCGCTAAATAAGGCTTTATTTCACCAGGGACCACATGAGTGGTCACCGGACCACCTTTAACCGTATCTACGGTCACCTTACCATCGATTCTGCCCAAACCACTCAGTTCCTCACGGCGCAGTCCATAGGTAGTCGATAATGCCAAATAAGCCAGCTCCCTGGCCGACAGCACTTCTTTGCCTCTCCTAATCATCTGACAGACTTCCTCATAGCTAAACATTGGCCGTCTTACATCACCATCTCTCACCTTCGGCATCGCCAATCTGGGAAAAGACCATCCTTGTATCTGAGCTAATAACTTAACAGGCCGCACCATCACATCTATTGAACTCTGCCTATACCCTCTCTCACGCAAGCAGCATAGATACCTTATGACATCATCCCTTTCATATTTGCTCTTAGTTCCACAGCAAACCTCAAACTTCATAATCAAATGTCGCCAACGTCTAGCAGTCTCAATATCCTTGCCTCTTGCCACCAAGTCCATGTATATCTTTTCAGCTACACTCGCCATCTTCTATACCTCCTTCTTGACTTTCATCAAAGCATCCTTTAAAATCCATCCGTTAATCTGCCAACTAAACATGTACATCACGTTCTAAAGCAGAACAGGCATATTTAGTTGACTCTTTGTCCATATTGACTTAAAATATAGTTTCGGGCATACTGCCCACATAGCTCAGTAGGTAGAGCACGTTCTTGGTAAGAACGGGGTCACCAGTTCGAATCTGGTTGTGGGCTTTGAGATAAAAGGAGGTTAGAATGGCTAAGAAACTTTATGAGCGTGCTAAACCACATATCAATGTGGGCACTATAGGGCATGTTGACCATGGGAAGACCACATTGACTGCAGCTATGACCCAGGTATTAGCTAAAGCGAGTCTTACGGAGTTCCGTCCCTTTGATTCCATAGATAATGCTCCTGAAGAAAAAGCTCGTGGGCTAACGATAGCTATTTCTCATATCGAGTATGAGACTGAGAAGCGTCATTACTGCCACGTTGACTGTCCTGGACATGCTGACTACATCAAGAACATGATAACTGGAGCTGCTCAGATGGATGGAGCTATTTTAGTGGTCGCTGCCGATGACGGTCCTATGCCGCAAACCAGAGAACATATCCTTCTGGCTCGGCAAGTGGAAGTTCCCCGCATAATGGTGGCTCTCAATAAAGTAGACCTGGTAGATGACCCAGAGTTATTAGACTTGGTGGAGATGGAGGTTAGAGACTTATTGAAAAAATATGAGTTTCCCGGTGATGAAATACCAATTGTGAGATTAAGTGCTCTCAAATCTCTGGAATGTGGCTGCGGCAAAAGAGATTGCTCCTGGTGTGGCACCATATGGAAATTGTTGGATGCCGTAGACGAGTACATTCCCCTACCGCAGAGAGATCGTGATAAACCCTTCCTGATGCCTATAGAAGATGTGTTCAGTATCAAAGGGCGAGGGACTGTACCTACAGGCCGAGTAGAACGAGGGGTAATCAAAGCCGGCGATGAAGTGGAGATAGTAGGATTAAAGGAAACAAAGAAGACAGTAGCAGTTAGCTTGGAGATGTTTCACAAAACCATGCAGGAAGCAGAGGCCGGCGATGCCGTTGGAGTGCTATTGCGGGGCCTTGATCGAGATGCAATAGAGCGAGGACAAATACTGGCGAAACCTGGCACGGTCAAGCCTCATACCGAAGCCGAGGCTGAAGTTTATATTTTGACCAAGGAAGAGGGTGGCAGACACACACCTTTCTTTAATGGATATAAGCCCCAGTTCTTTATCAGAACTCTGGACGTTACGGGCGAAATAATCCTTCCTGAGGGCGTGGAGATGGCCATGCCTGGTGATAGCCTGACTCACATGAAGATTAAGACCATCGCACCTGTAGCTATGGAGGAGGGATTGCGCTTTGCCATCAGGGAAGGTGGAAAGACGGTCGGTGCCGGTGTCGTTAGCAAAATTATATCGTAACTATGGTTTGCTGAAAATTTGTGGACATTTAGATAGAGGTGGCTAAGAAAAAGGGCGATCTACGCGTAATTATTCATCTAGCTTGTAATCAATGTCTGCGGAGGACATATACTACGGCAAAGAACAAGAAGAACGATCCGCAGCGGCTGGAGTTGAATAAATATTGTCCTCATTGCCGTAGCTATACTCTTCATCGAGAAACAAAGTAACTTATGACAAGTCGTACTAAGAAAGCTATAGGTACTAAGCCTGCCCCAGCCAAAAAGTCGAGATTCAGTTTCTTTCCCGGAGTAGTGGCTGAACTGCGAAAAGCGCACTGGCCAACAAAACAGGAAGCTTTGAGATTGAGTCTTTTAGTTCTCATTGTGTGTGCTATTGTGGGAGCTATTTTAGGTGCTTTAGATTATGGTTTTTACAGATTGTTTGCTGATTTGATTCTAGGTGGTTAGTAGTCAATGGTTAATGGAGAATGGTATTTATTGTACGTCTCTTCAGGTCATGAGGAGCAGGCCAAGAGGAATTTAGAACAACGTATCAAATATATGGATGTGGGTGATAAGATATTTGATGTGGTGATACCCACAGCAAAAGAGATTGAAATCAAAGCTGGAAAGCGGCATACGATGACCAAGAAAGCCTTCCCAGGCTATATCATGGTGAACATGAAATTAGACGAACATAGCTTGGAGACAGTACGTAACACCCCTGGTGTCGCAGGCTTTGTGAGCGCTGGTGCCAAACCTGTTCCTTTACCTGAACAAGAGGCGAGTGCCATCCTGCAACGCATGGAAGCAGCTCCTACCGAGATTAAAATGAATTTCAAAGAGAGAGATAGTATACGTGTAACAAATGGACCTTTTATTGACTTTATCGGCAAAGTGGATCAAGTTAACCTGAACAAAGGTAAGGCGATAGTTTTACTATCGATCTTCGGCCGGGAAACGCCCGTGGAATTGGACCTCTTGGGGGTAGAAAAAATATAACGTGCCCTGATTAGGTGTCCAGAACGCAATGAAAGAGAGATTCAGCAATGGCGAAAAAAGTTAAAGCGGTCATTAAGTTACAGATAACTGCAGGTCGGGCTACTCCAGCACCACCTGTCGGGCCTGCTTTGGGGCAGCATGGGATTAATATTATGGCTTTTTGCAAGGAATACAATGAGCGAACTTCCTCTCAAGAAGGTTTCATCATTCCTGCTGAGATAACTGTATATGTGGATCGGTCTTTTAGCTTTGTGACCAAGATGCCACCTGTTTCTGATCTATTACGACGCGCTTTGGGAGTGGAAAAGGGTAGCGGAAATCCTGTGAGCGAGAAAATAGGGAAGATAAGCAAAGATAAAGTTTATGAGATCGCACGAAATAAAATGAAGGACCTCAATACGACTGATATTGATAAGGCAGTAAGCATTATTGCCGGCACGGCTCGGAGCATGGGAGTTGAGGTAGAATAATTTTGGGTTCTCAAAAATTGTAGGATTTTGAGGGTATAAGTAAGTGGCAAAACATGGTAAGAAATACCAGGAAGCTAGTAAGCTTCTAGATAAATCGAAGACTTATTCTCCTGAAGAAGCAATCGAGTTAGCTCAGAAGGCTTCCTACGCTAAATTTGATGAGGCAGTTGAGCTCCATTTGAAGATGGGAGTCAATCCACGTAGTGCTGATCAGCAGGTGCGTGGTGTAGTCCTACTGCCTAATGGGCTGGGGAAAAAGACACGGGTGCTTGTCTTTACTCAAGGTGAAGGGATAAAGTTAGCGGAGGAAGCAGGTGCTGACTATGCCGGAGCGGATGAGCTTATTAAGCAAATAGAAGGTGGCTGGCTTGAATTTGATGTGTCCATTGCCACTCCTGATATGATGCCCAAAGTAGCCAAGCTCGGTCGTATTTTGGGGCGGCGAGGTTTGATGCCTAATCCCAAGGCCGGCACCGTAGTCCCACCTCAGGACTTGCCTCGAGTTGTAAATGAAGCTCGTAAAGGTAGAACTGAATTTCGTTTGGATAGAACAGCCATCATCCATTTGCCTATCGGCAAAATCAGTTTTGATAAAGACAAACTCATGGGGAACCTGGCAGCGGCAGTGGAAGCTATTGTTAAAGCAAAGCCCAGTGGAGCTAAAGGGCAATATATCAGAAGTGCGTCCCTGTCCACCAGCATGGGGCCGGGATTCAACCTGGATATTACATCTATATTGGCTGTGTCAAGTCTTTTAAGCAGGTAACTCAGTCCAGGCTGCAATGCAATCCCGCTATATTTGACAAACCTGTTGAGTAGTGCAGCTATTTGAAACGCAGAAAAATACCACTGGCATCTGTCTGTACTAGTTAGTTGGTTCCTTGTTCATGAGAGCTTTTACTATCAAACTTAAACTTGAGACATGCAAGACAATAGGCGATGAAAGCTCTAGTAATCTATATCTCCGTACATCACGGCAATACTGAAAAGATTGCCAAGGTAATGGCGAATGCTCTTGATGCCGACTTATTACAGGTGAAGCGAATGAATGCAAGTATGCTTGAGCAATATGATTTCATCGGTTTTGGCTCAGGGATTTATTTTGGCAAATATCATAAAAGCTTATTGGATTTTGCCGATACACTGCCCATGCTAAGAAACAAAAAAGCGTTCATTTTTTCGACAAGCGGACTAAGAAAAATACGCTGTATCCACGATTTCAGTAAACCACTAAAAGAAAAGCTGCAGCAGAAAGGCTTCGATGTTATCGGGGAATTCTCCTGTAGAGGATTTGATACATCTTGGGCAGCCATGATTGTTGGTGGAATAAACAAGGGGAGACCCAATGCAAGAGACTTAAAGCAAGCAGAAGATTTTGCCAGAGCTTTGAGAGATAGCAGGCCCTCCGGCTGAAATGTGACGAGTCATAAGACCTTCCGACCCACAGGGATTATAGACAAGGGTCGCTCATCCCCGAGCAGATCGAAGAGTTTGGCTACCTCCTCGTCATAAAAGGCACCCACGACAACCGCCCCCAGGTTCATTGCTGTTGCCTAAAGATAAAGACTTTGGGCGGCATGCCCTACTCCATGTGGACATATCGTATGTCCCTATCGCCGTATCTAGCGGTTGTCTTCTCCTAACCAGCCACCACATACAGCTTGAGCGGGTAAGTAGCTCCTGCCGATGAAGCAGCCTTAAAACCCCGTGGCTCGGTAACTCCTCTCCAATTGCAAACTCAGTATTAGTCCCACCACTTTTTAGCAATAGGCATGGCGATTATTTCTTTTATCTCCAGTCTTTTCGCCGGGTCTTTGTCAAATAGAGACGCAGGATAAGTAGCTCGAAGTATAATGGCTGTGTCTGCTCCCTTTCCCGACCCACCAACACCTATGACATCTTGGTAAGGAGCCACATAACCACAAGAAACCGCGGTCAAGGCGACATCCACAGCTACCTTCATTCCCTGACCAAAGCAGTACAGTGTTTCCTTCACCAGTCGCTCGGGAGAGGTGTTAGGCCACCTGGCTGCTTCCATCACCGAGTTATGGAAAACGTAAGGCACATTATCCATGATATTGACTCCGAGGCTCTCTAACTCTTGCCTGAATTCCTGCTTGAGACAAGGCCATTCCTCGCCCCATTCCCGTCGGTATGGCGCTTCCGAGACACAAATCAACTCGGCCTTGCCTTTGAGGCTGCGGGCAAACGCAACAGCAGTTTCACCGGAGGTGCTGGCGATGATGACTTGCCTGATTCCGCCAACTTCTAGTCGCTGTGAAACGGCTTCGATTACCCACTGCGTGTTTTCTTCTCCCGATTCGTCGAAGTAATAGACTTGCCTTTTGACCATTTTACTCATTGTTCTCCCTCCTGATGGTTATTTTCATTCCAGCGACCACTTTCTTGAATATAGTAGCGTCGCCGTGAATCTTACCGAATACAGTGACCGGACTTGCCGGGCGAATTTCATCTCCCTGACTTACAGGAGTGGATCCGAAGAAGATGCAGAAGGCATTACCTTGAGGCCAATAGCCCAGCTCGCCAATGTTTACCAGCTCTTGCCCAGTCTCTAGCTCAAGGCTAAGAGGAATCGAGAAATATATTTCGTCTCCCCAAAGATTGGCGCGACCTTCAATCGGCAGTATTTCCCAGATTGCCTGAGCCGTCCTGGTATCATTTAGCTCCGCCTCTGCTTCAATCGCTCTTGCTCTTATATGAATTTTCTTTCCCATCGTTTTTGTCCTCCTCCTCAGTAAGGTGAGGCGCCGGTTAAGACCAGTTTATAGAAGCTCATCCTCGGAAATAAGCTTAATCCCGTTTCTTTGCTGCAGTGCTGCAGTGCTGCCGTTATCTGAGGTCGGCTTTCCTGAGAACGAGCCATCGTATATTCTGTCACAGCCACAAGAAGGACTTCCCGCTTTACCGATGAATTCCGTTATACCAATAACCTGGCTATTTTCAATGTTTCCTCAGCTCCATGGACAAACTGTGCTGTTACGTCCTTGCCCTCGCTGTCGACGACGCGGCTTTTGCTGTTGAGAACACTCTCCCCATTGCCATCCTGGATTTCCTTCCCACCTGTATCTTATCACCAGCAAGCAGGCGCTTACCAGTTTCATGAAGCACCTCGCTTAGTTTTCAAATTTTACACCCCTGCTTTGTTCGTTTTCCAGCGTATCGCACCAGCTCCAGGCGAGGTAAAACTTGTTTGAGCAGGATTCAGGGGGACAACCGGTTGCTTTCCTCAAGAAAACCATTATAATGCTAATCTACAAATATGCCCAGCAATATCAAAGCTATCGGACTCCTCTCGGGTGGACTTGACTCTGTACTGGCTTTAAAACTGATTAAAGACCAGAATGTGGAGGTGATAGCGGTACATCTCTTGTTGCCTTTTGCTGATGACAAGCGAGACTATGCTACACATCTAGCCAGTCAACTGAGTATTCCTCTTATCAAAGTGACGGCTGCTGAAGATTACATAGAACTGGTAAGGCATCCCTCTCATGGTCGCGGCAGTGGCATGAACCCGTGCATTGACTGTCGGATTTACATGCTCTGTCAATCTTGGCAAGTCGCTCAGCAAATCGGAGCTCATTTTCTCATCACTGGTGATGTTCTAGGGCAAAGACCTATGTCCCAACACCGAGGCAAACTAGCAGTTGAAGAGAAAGAATCTGGGCTAGAAAAGCTTATTTTGCGCCCACTTTCCTCAAAGCTTCTTCCCAAAACTTTTCCTGAGGAGGAGGGCTGGGTAGATAGAGAACGCCTCCTGGCATTAGAGGGTAGAAGCCGCAAACCACAACTGGCATTGGCACGCGAGTTTGGCATTCAAGGTTACCGTATGCCAGGTGGAGGGTGCCTTTTAACCAACAAAGAAATTTCCTTCCGACTCCGAGAACTTTTCCGCCGGCAACAGGTAGTCACGGAAAAGGACATCGCGCTGCTCAAAATAGGCAGACATTTCTTTCTCCCGGAAGCCCATATTATTGTGGGGCGGGATGAGAGGGAGAACCATCAACTTATGGAGCTGAGGCAGCCAGACGACCGGGTCTTTGAAGTTGTCGGCTATCCCGGTCCGACGACTATCCTTCGTGGCGCCAAAACAAAGAAAGCTGTGGAATTCGCTACTCAGCTCACAGCACGCTATTGTAAACAAGATTCACCTGTGCAGCACGCAGATAATTCAGTTATAAGCTCACAGGTCAATTTGTCTCCTGAAAACCAGTAAAGCAAGTGAGTTGCGTAATGCTCTTGTGTTCCGTGGCAAGGTAGGGTACCATTTCTATTTGAATGTGCTGTACTCTAAATACAAAGCGAAATCGAGTTTCGATTGGGAGGGAAAGAATGAAAATAGCTAAAGTGAGCGAAATGAAAGACCTGGACAGGCGTGCCACAGAGGGATTTGGCATCTCAGAAGACCTCCTTATGGAGAATGCTGGGCAGGCAGTGTATTTTGTTATGTTGCAAGAATTCGGGATAAGGGATAACAAATTCGTTATCCTGTGCGGTGGTGGTAACAATGGTGGCGACGGGTTGGTTGTTGCCAGGAAGATTCACTCCAATGGGGGGGAAGCAAAGGTCTTGCTTTTGGAAGATGAAACTAAATTTAGAGGTGCGGCAAAAAAGAACTTTGAAATAGTATCGAAGATGCCAATAGAAATCTCCAGGGCTGATTCAATTGACTCCATAATATTCGAAGTTCTTGATGCCGATGCCATCGTGGACGCTATATTTGGTACAGGCCTTGTCCGGGAAGTCAGCGGGCTATACAAAGATGCCATTCAACTGATAAACGAGAGCCAAATGGCAGTATTTAGCATTGATATTCCTTCAGGCATAAATGGCGATACCGGGGAGGTGATGGGTGCGGCAGTAAAGGCGGATTACACCGTGACATTCGGACTTCCCAAGCTGGGGAATATGCTTTATCCTGGGTATGAACACTGCGGAAAGTTGTATGTTTCGCATATATCTTTCCCACCTGCCCTCTATACTTCCCATGCCATAAAGGCGGCGATCAATAATCCGGTAGAGCTTCCCGAAAGAGCCAGGGATACCCATAAGGGTACCTACGGGAAGACATTTTTCATCGCCGGTTCTTCAGGTTACTTTGGTGCGCCATATTTCTCAGCATTATCTTTCCTCAAAGCAGGAGGCGGGCTTTCCTACCTGGCAACACCCGAATCTATCTCACCATTCCTGGCAAGCAAGGGAAGCGAGGTTATTTTTCTTCCTCAAAAGGAGACATCTTCAGGAAGTATAGCACTGGAAAATAGGGATGAGCTTCTGGAGTTTTCCCAAACAGTGGACATGGTGGTTCTGGGTCCCGGTCTTTCTTTAGCCAGGGAGACACAAGAGCTGGTGCGGGAGCTAACTCCCAAAATCGTCAAGCCTCTGCTCATAGATGGCGATGGAATTACTGCCATCGCTGGAGATTTAGGAAAAATAAAAAACAGGGAAGCAGCAACGATACTTACACCTCATTTGGGTGAAATGTCTAGAATTACCAAAATGGAGATAAGCGAGATAAATAAGAACAAGATAGACGTTTTGCAATGCACAGCAAGGGAACTAAATGCCATAATTATTTTAAAGGGAGCCCATTCCCTCGTAGGCTACCCCGACGGAACTATTTTCATCAACGTAAGCGGCAACTCCGGTATGGCCACGGCTGGGAGCGGCGACGTCCTGGCGGGAACTATCGCGGCCATGTATGGTCTGGGCTTAGCTCTTGAGGACGCAGTGAGAATGGGTGTATTTATCCACGGATTTTCCGGCGATGTTGCTGCTGTAGATAAAGGTGAGGACGGGATAACGGCGCAGGACATACTGGATTCTCTCCCCGAAACGATTAAGCTGTACAGGGAAAATTTTGCCGAAATCTCAGAAAATCTTTATGAAAGCATCTTCGTGGTGTGACCCGTTTAAAAACTGTAGTTGCCCAATTCATTGGGCGACCATGTCTTATAAATCAGGCAACTCCAAGGGATAGGGAGATAAAAAAATGAAGGCGATGGTGCTTGAGAAAGTCTCCCCAGTCGAAGAAAAACCTCTGAGGCTGGTGGCTTTGCCTGAACCTGCTCCCGGGCAAGGTCAAATTCTGGTCAGAGTTACTGCCTGCGGAGTCTGTCACACTGAGCTTGACGAAATTGAAGGCCGGGTTTCTCCTTCAAGATTTCCCATGATTCTGGGGCATGAAATCGTTGGCAGGGTAGAAAGCCTGGGGCCAAGAGCAAGCAAATTTAAAAAGGGCGATAGAGTGGGAATCGCCTGGATTAACTGGGCTTGTGGTCGTTGTTCCTTTTGTCTCAAAGGCGAAGAAAATCTCTGTGAGGAGGCAAAATGGACAGGTAAGGATGCCCACGGAGGCTATGCCCAATATACCGTGGTATCAGAGGACTTTGCCTATCCAATTCCCGAAAGATTTACCGATATAAAGGCTGCCCCGCTTTTGTGTGCCGGGGTAATTGGCTACCGCGCCTTAAGGCTCTCAGGGATGGAAGCTGGCGGAGTACTGGGACTTTATGGCTTTGGAGCCTCCGCTCACATTGTCATCCAGGTGGTCAAATATAAATATCCCAACAGTAAGGTTTTCGTCTTTACCCGCCCCCACCAGGAAGAGCACCAGGATCTAGCCAGGAAATTGGGAGCGGACTGGATTGGAGCCACGGCCGATACTCCCCCAGAAAAGCTCGATTGCGCCATTGATTTTACTCCTGTGGGAGTACCGGTGCGCGAAGCTTTAAGAAATTTGCAAAAGGGAGGAAGGGTGGTCGTAAATGCCATCCGGAAGACAACGCCTATTCCGGAATTAGACTACGCCGAGCA
>JAUWQP010000091.1 GCA_030611015.1 Chloroflexota bacterium
CCGAGATTGCCGCGGCACTACGTGCCTCGCAACGACGAGAGGAGAGGCGATGTGTCACTGATCACCTGAACGAGTACACTGTTTTGACGAGCGTTAGGGAGAAAAGCTATACTTGGGGCCAGGGAGGTTTCTTAAGGAGATAACCTTGCCTAATGCTAGCTTTCCCACATGCTGACAACTACTGATGCAAAGAGGAGGACTTATGGAATATACCCAGATATTGTACGAGATATCCGACAGGATTGCGACCATAACGCTCAATAGGCCGGATAAGATAAACATTTGCACCTATAGGATGGCGGACGAAATTATTGATGCCTTTGGTAAAGCCGATGCGGATGACGATGTGCGGGTTGTAATTGTGACGGGAGCAGGCCGAGCTTTTTGTGGCGGGACCGACATAAGTCCTGAGGGTGGAACCTTAGAAGATGGGTCTTCGGAATTATCCACTGAGCATCTAAAAGCAGATAGAGAAGTTGCGGGTCAGATTACTATGCCAATTTACGATCTGAAAAAACCGGTAATTGCTGCCATTAACGGAGCAGCCGCAGGAGTGGGAATTACCATGACACTGGCTATGGATATCCGTCTAGCCTCTGAAAATGCCAGGATGGGATTTGTTTTTACCAGGCGGGGCATCGTTGCTGAGGGAGCCAGCACTTGGTTTCTGCCTCGCATTGTCGGCATGGGCAAAGCTGCGGAGTGGATACTTACTGGAAGGGTATTTGGGGCCCAGGAAGCACTTGCGCATGGGTTGGTGACTGAAGTGTTACCGCCGGATGCTTTAATTCCTCGGGCACGTGAAATTGCCCTGGAAATTGTCGAGAACACCTCCGCGATATCTATTGCTCTTTGCCGTCAGCTTCTATGGAAACTGGTGGGTGTCGACCATCCTATAGAAGCGAATAAAATCGAGTCAAAAGTGCTGCAATGGACTTTCCAACAAGCAGACGCACGCGAAGGAATTGAGTCATTCCTTGAGAAAAGGCCCCCGAATTTCCCAATGAAAGTCAGCAGTGATATGCCTGACTTTTATCCGTGGTGGACTGAGAGGCCATTCGAGTATTAGATATTGTCCTGTACCAAAACCGGAGTCACCCCTTATCTGTTTAGGAAGCGGCTCCGGTTTTTTAACTGTGGTCACTAGCTACTTTTCAGTCTTCCCACTTACCGCCTTTGCCTATCTGTGTGAAGCACCAGGATAATGCGCCAATGAATACTACCCACATAACAATGGTGGTAACTATTGCGCCAGTAGTCATTTCTTGGCCTCCTCCTTGCTTGGCTTGGTTTTGATTGCCTGAAGTACAAAGCTCAGCCCCAGGGTTAACGCCAGTATGACCCATATCATAGAAGCTGCCCAGAGTGGGTATCCACCGTAAGGAGCGGGTATATCCTGCATGAAGCCGCCGTAGACTACGACGAAGAGCAGACCCGCGGGCACGACGAGCTTGAGCAACCAATCCCACCATGCGCCGACCTTTATATCAGAGGTCTCATTCAGATGCTCTCTAAGTTTACTGGCTCCGAACTTCCAGCCAACAACGATGCAGGCTAATGCGCCTGTTATTAGCAGGCCGTAGAAGCAAGCTGTCCTGTCTATTATATCTAGCCAGTAGAGACCACCGCCTGTAGTAAATAGGAGCCCTACTATAAAGGCGATAGCGCAGATAATGGCTGTGGCTTTTGTTCGGCTTAGGCCAAACTTATCCATGACTGGTGAGATTACACCGCCATAGACCAGGAACAGTGCAGAGTCTATGCCCAGGAAAAACAGGCAGAGGAAAAACACTATGCCGATAATGCCGTTGGCTGCAGGCATCATGGAGATGGCGACAGGGAAAGTCACAAATGCCAGACCTAGACCCGAGGCGCTAACATCGCCAACCGGAATGGATAAGGCTTGCATTATAAAGCCAACGGTGCTAAATACGGCGAAACCAGCAAAGAAGCTGGTGGCACAATTGGAAAATGATGCAATAAAGGCGTTATTGGTTATGTCTGCTTTCTTGGCAACGAAGCTGCCATAGGCGAACATTCCTGCCATGCCCAGGGAAAGCGTAAACGCAATTTGGCTAAATGCGCCAAACCATAGGTCTGGACTTGCTAGTGCGGCAAGGTTTGGCGTAAGGTAGTAGTTGAGTCCTTCGACAGCGCCGGGCAAAGTTATGCCCCTGATAAGTATAATAATCAGTAGTGCCCAGGGGATAATCACTGTCCAGAACACAATTTTGCCTATGTGGCGGGCGCCTCGAAACACCAGAAGGAATAGAATCCCCCAGGTAAGTGCCAGGAGTCCCACCAGTGGCCACTGAAAACCGCCAAGCACTCCTGCTCCCTCTGAGAGGTTCAGGACTGTTCCAAAAAAGTAGTCTCCAGCCCCAGCAGCTCCAGCCTCTCCCATGCCCCAGGCTATAGTTGCCGAACTGATTGCATAGTGTAGAGACCAGGCCAATATCACGGTATAGTAACTTACTATCAGGAAGGCCATAAACACTGGCCACCAGCCCAGCCATTCCCACTTCTTACCGATTCCTTCGAAGACACCTGGGGCGCTCCTTTGGAAATAACGGCCTATCCCAAACTCCATCATCATCCAGGGAATGCCCATTATAATAAGGCCGACAATCCATGCTATCAGGAATGATCCCCCACCAAATTCATAGGTCAGGTAGGGAAATCTCCACACATTGCCTAGACCTATTGCCGACCCTATTGCGGCAAATATGAAAAGTGTCCTGTTGCTCCACCTCTCTCTTCCTATTTCTGCCATTAACTTACCCCCTTTCTTTAAGATTTATTGAATCGGGAGATAACTCTATATGTTTGCAGAATATGCACCTCCTTTCCTTTAAACTTGGTTGTGGCAAGGTGCTTATTAGCACTGCCACACAGATTTTTCTCATTATACGGCGTCAATAACGCTAGCACAACCCCCTTCATGTACATTTTAAATAATTTATTTGGTTTTGCCAGGTTATAGCAGGGGTATTCTGCTTTTCTTTAACTGGATGTATAATCGCAGCAATGCTATTATCGGACAAGCAGTAGAGCTTGTATATAATATGCTAGAGCCCAACTGGAGGAAAGGATGCTGTCTAGATGAGTTTTCTTGAGGGGTTAGTTGTTAGTCTGTTAGGCTTAATTCTTTTTTTCTCTTTGTCTATATTTGGCGATATGCTGATGTTAAAGCAAACTCTCCTCAATTCAGACTTCGTCGTTTCTCAGGTGGATAGGCTTGATATACCTTCGCTAGCTGAAGAAGTGCTCAGCGAGCAAATTGCCATTGAGATTCCTCAAGAAGTTCCTCAGGGGGAAGAGCTTGTGGCAGAGGTTCTAAGTAACACCGTTACTGACCTTGAGCCCTGGATGAAGGAACAGGCATCTGTCCTAATCTATGCTGGCTATGATTACCTTCTGGGCAGGAGTCAAAGCTTGAACCTGGTGATTTCCCTGGAGCCGGTGAGGGATAGCCTGAGAGATAATTTGGAGCAAACTGTATCGCAGTCACTGCCATTGGAGCTTTCTGGAGCATCCCCGGAGATGATAGAGCAGTTTATCAATGAAGCTTATCAGGAAGCTACCAGGGATATACCGGAGGCATTTGAGCTTGACGAAAGCTTGTGGGGCTCGGATGTTCAGTCTATGTTAGAGCAGGTAAGGGGAGCTACTGGTTATTTTGAGCTCGCTTACATAGTACTGATTGGCCTTATACCGCTTCTAATTCTGGGCATTATCTTAATGAGTCGCCCGATAAGAGCTGGCTTACGTCGCCTGGGCATCATTTTCTTAGTCTCTGGGGCCCTTCAGTATATAGGCATTTTCATTATCACTCATCTTGCTGGGACACAGCTAACGCAGTTTGATTTACCTTTTTCAGCACTCCAATCATGGCTGCCATTATTCCTCAGTGACCTTTTTGCTCCTCTGAAGATATTTAGTATCGGAGTGGCGGCTGCTGGAGTAGTGCTAATTGTCATTGGAATTGTGCCCTGGGGGCAAAAGCCGGTAGTTCAACAACAGGTATCAGAGATAGGGCAAGCATTTGTATGTCCCCGGTGTGGTTCGCAATATGCTCCAGGTCAGCGGTTCTGTGGAGCTTGTGGCCAAAAGCTCCAGCACACTTGCCCTCAGTGCGGCGTCGCTATTGACTCTGCATCCAGTTTTTGCACAAGCTGCGGCGCCAAGCTAGGTTAGGTGGAACAAATAAATAGGGAATGTTGCTCTTGCCCCGATATGCAACATTGTCCGCCTTTGCTTAACGAGGCTGACGGTGTTTACGATGAGGTACATAGATGAGAGCCACCTTTACTTCGATATTCGTGCTAACTTTTCTGAAGTTGCACAATTTGGCTTAATGTTACTAGGCAAGGTAACCAAAGTCCATGCCGAAATGAGCTACTACATCTAGGTAAACCCTTACCATACGCAATTGCATCTTATTCCCCTGTAGTCCATTCCTAGCTTTGCTCACATAGCCACTGTTTCTTTACAGAGAGCAATGCCTTCATACCGGTAAACATCTTTTAATTTCTTAATCATAGCGGCATATATTTCGTAGCGCGTTTTGAAGTCTACCTTCTTGCCCCAGTTGGAGTTTTCCTTGAGATATTCTACCCAACTCTTGTCTGTGCTCCCATTGATAGTGCTTTGTAGCCCTCGAAGTGACCCCAGACATCTGGTGGGAGTTGGAGCTATTGAGGCGTGAGGCCTTTGGGGAACAGAGTCAAATGGTTGAAAGAGAGCTGGTGGCGGTGTAGAATGCTTGGCAACGGATGGGCTTACGTCAGGAGCTTTTACAGGAGAATTGGGGCATTACCTTAATTACAGTAATGGTCATTTCAGTAGTGCACCCCAGGGCGGAACATTAACTTGAGAAGAGGCAGTCATTTAACCTGAGAAACGACACTCTCGTAATTACGCTGTTCCATCCAAGAGGGTAAGGAGATGAGAGATGGTGAAAATTATTGCAGGCTATGATACCGAGTGGGAGCACCTTTCAGAAAGGCACGAAAACCTTGACAAACAGATTGATGCCCTACTAAAAGAGTATTCGGAGGTGCCAAACGCTGATCTAATTTGGTCATACGTAGTTGTGGGGACCTTTGGTGCAGGTAAGACACAGCTACTTTATTATATTTTTAAAAGGTCCCTAGAAAATGGATTATTACCCGTATATTTCCTCGCGGAGGATCTGTTTCGAGAGATCATCAATAATGAAGAGGACGAGACCTGGCTTCCAGGGAGTCTGAATACGTTAGTCAATGATAAAGCGCAACAAGTCTACAGTGGCCTCATTAGTAATGATAATAAGGCATTAACCAGGGTTTTAAATCCAAGGAATGAAAACACGCGAGAAATGGTTCAAGATTTAATAAAACATTTCTCCGGCCATGAATCATTACCGAAGACCGTATTACTTCTCGATGAGTTGGAGCAACAATATGGTAACCTCCAGGATATGATAGAAGCGAAAGACAGGAGCCCCTTGCGAGACTGGCTTGAGTCGAAAGACTATCTAAAGTTCATTGCACTTGCCCCTGCCGGGATATATGAAATGGGGGGAGCTGATCAAACTAGGGTCGAGAGAATTGTTATTCCTCCTGCAGACGTCACCTATATTCGCTCTAAGTATCTTCCTGACTCGATAGGAAAAGCGAATTCTTGCTGGTGGCTTTCTAGAGGCAAGCCGAGGCACCTTTTTAAAGCGTACAAAAAACTCAAAGAATTAGATGTAAATTCTTTGGAAGCACCGACATTATTCCTCGTCGTACGTGACGAATTGGATTCGATAGGACAGGAGCCGTCGAGAGTACCGCCGGCAGTCTTAGAAAATATCCCAGCAGATAAATATCGCTATATTCTCAACCTTGTTCCTATTACTGGAGAAAAGAAGCGACGCTATGTTATCGATACTGAAAAACTAGATGCTGGTAAATTTGCCGAAAAGCTCCGAGAGGCTTTTGAGATTAGAAGTGAAGAGGCTGCCCTCGTAGGTGGCTACTTTAAAATGGTAGTGAAAGCACTCTCAGATGAGTCCAATTTGCTATATTTGGATATGAATGAACTACCGGAATTGTTAGCTCTGTCACTGGACATATTTCTAGAATACGAACATGCAAGCCCCCACATTAAAGATAGACTAAGGGAGCTAATGGCCCTTTATGAAAACCTTGGTGAGCCAATAGTTCACGTATCACTTGCCAAGCTGTGGGATGCTCAGGAAACAGATAGAGAGTTACCATTTACAATTAGACAAATAAGAGAGATGTTCCCTTTTCCTATTATGAACCCTATGGTGAAGAACTATGTTCCTAAGGATATCGAGAGCAGGTTGGAAGGTAAAGGATTACCAGTCTGGAAATGGAAAGAGGGAGATATTCAAGTCCTTTTCTTCGTTTCTTGGCGAGACCTTGAAACATATTCAGTTACAGATGAATTCTATTCTCTTGTGTTTCCTGATGGCAAAGGTGTGTTATGTATATTACCTCCGGACTTTGGCGAATTGGACAGGACTACTAAACTTGAATGGTTGTGACCCCACCCCCGTGATTTAGTCCATGTATAATTAGAGTCTTCCGGTTAAGAAAGAAGGAGGACTCGACATGACCCGTCGCAAGCGATACACAGAAGAGCAGATCATCAGTATTCTGAAGGAAGCAGAAGCCGGAGCAACGGTGGGAGATCTCTGCCGAAGACATGGGATAAGCAACGCCAGCTATTACAACTGGAAAGCAAAATATTCCGGGCTTACCGTGAGTGAGCTTAAGCGTTTGAAGGCTCTTGAGGATGAGAACCGGCGCCTTAAGCAGATAGTGGCAGACCAGGCACTGGATAACCGGGTACTCAAGGAACTTCTCTCAAAAAACTTCTAGAGCCCGAAGCTAAGCGCACAGCGGCAACATATGCCGTGGAGTCCTTCGGGCTGAGCATAAGGAGAGCATGCAATTTAGTAGACCTGTGGCGGGCTACATACAGCTATCAGCGCAAGAGCGCCGATGACCAAGCTGTAAGACTGAGATTGAAAGAGGTGGCAGAACAGAGGCACCGCTTCGGATGCCACAGGTTGCACGTTATTTTGAAGAGAGAAGGACTTGTCATCAATCATAAGAGAACTGAGAGAATTTACAGAGAGGAAGGCCTTTCGCTGAGGTTAAAGAAACGGAAGAAGACAGCAATGATAAGGATAAAACTACCGGAACCAGAACGCGTTAATCAGCGATGGTCGATGGATTTTGTTTCAGATAGCTTGTGTACCGGACGAAGGTTCAGGGTGTTGGCTATACTGGATGACTTTTCCAGGGAATGCCTGATAATCGAGGTTGATACCTCGATCGGTGGAACAAGGGTTGTTAGTGTGCTAGAGCGATTAGCGGAACTAAGAGGGTTGCCTGAAGTGATTACCGTAGACAACGGACCAGAATTTGCTGGTAAAGCTATGGATGAGTGGGCATATAGGAGAGGAGTGAAATTGAATTTCATAAGGCCAGGGAAGCCCGTAGAGAACGCCTATATTGAGAGTTTCAACGGCAAGCTAAGGGATGAATGTTTGAATGAGAACTGGTTTATTACCCTAAAGGATGCAAGAGAAACTATAGAAGCCTGGAGAATAGATTATAATGAATTCAGGCCACACAGCTCTCTGGGCGATTTAAGCCCTGTGGAATACGTTAATAAAACCGAGAAAACTCTAATTCACAGTGGCCTATAAGAAGGGGTAGGGTCA
>JAUWQP010000015.1 GCA_030611015.1 Chloroflexota bacterium
CACCGCCGAGGAATATCAACACATTAAGAATTACACTGATAACTTCGTTGACAGCAACACAAGCCTGTTCGATAAACGGGTAAGAGAAGGGAAAATAAGGGATTGTCATGGCGACCTTCATGCCGCCCATGTTTGCTTCACTGACGATATCTGCATTTACGACTGCATTGAATTTAATGACAGGTTCAGATATTCCGACGTGGCCTCGGAGATCGCCTTTCTGGCTATGGACTTAGACCGCTATCAACAGGCTGGTCTTTCCCGGCACCTGGTAAATACCTATGTGGAGCTGAGCCATGACGAAGAGCTCCTGAAATTGCTCAATTTCTACAAATGCTACCGAGCTCATGTCAGAGGCAAGGTAGAGAGCTTTAAGCTCGACGACCCCTGTATTCCCGAAGGGGAAAAAGCAAGGATTCTATCTGTTGCCCGGAGCTATTTCAAGCTTGCCGAATCGTATACGTTGGGTGAGTAATTGAAGAGTGCTAGATTTCTGATTGACAGAGCTCAGAATATTTTGCTGAATGCTAATATAATTGTATCGTGGCTGCTCTGGGAGAGGAACTGATTCCATGTGACCTCGCAAGGTAAGCAGGTATGCTGCTCGTGAGAACGTGGACTTGACATAAGGCTTTGTCCAGGACTTCATCAGTCATACCGTATTCACCAACATATAGTGGGGAGCCCGGCGAATGGAATCCATTTAAGGAAAGAAGAGACCATGGCACGAGAGCTGCTTTCAAAGGGGGGGATGAACCGGTATGCTGCTACAGAGGAATAATCTGCATCTTTCAGGGATGAATAGCTAAAGCTTCCAGCCCTGTGGTCTCAGGCAGGTTGAACATCAGATTCATATTTTGCACTGCTTGCCCCGCCCCTCCCTTGACGAGGTTGTCGAGACAGCTAATAACTATAAGCCGGCCTGTCTTCAAATCGACAGTAGGATAAATAAGGCAAAAGTTAGTTCCCCAGACATGCTTAGTATGGGGAGGCTTGGTTGTTATTTGAACGAAGGGGGCATGCTTGTAGAATTCCTGGTATATCTGGCTTAGCCTTTTTTCAGCCTTGGCGTCCTTGAGCAATTTGTCGTCTCTTAATCTTGCATAACAGGTGCTCAATATGCCTCTGGTCATTGGTACCAGATGTGGCACGAAGGTTATCGAGGGAGAAAATGTCGGATTAAGCGTTTTTAATTCCTGTTCCATTTCGGGCAAATGGCGATGTCCTCCAAGGGAGTAGGCACAGATGTTCTCGTTGACCTCGGAATAATGAGTGGTCAGGCCCAGGGTTCTGCCAGCGCCCGAGACGCCTGATTTGCTATCCACCACTATATCTGGGGCAATAAGCCCTTCTCTGACTATGGGCGCCAGGGCTAAGATAGCACCAGTGCTATAGCAACCCGGGTTTGCTATCAGGGAGGCTGAGGCAATTTCACTTCCATGCAACTCAGGTAAGCCAAAAACTGCCTCTCTCAAAAGCTCGGGCGACGGATGTGTAAATCCATACCACTTAGGATATTCGTCAGCGTTCTTTAACCTGAAATCGGCGCTGGCATCGACAACCTTGATTCCTTGTTTTAGCAAAGGTAGTATTACCTCTGCACTACTTTTATGAGGCATTGCGGAGAAGGCAATATCGGTTTCGCTATCAAGCTCGGCTTCTATTGTATATTTAGTTCGTGCAAAACTAGGGAAAACATCGCCTAATTTTTGTCCGGCTGCGCTTCTTCCCGTAACGGTGACGAGCTCTACCTGAGGATGTTGGCAGAGTATGCGAGCCAGTTCGGCACCAATATACCCGGTAACATTTATTATACCTGCTCTTATTTTAGGCATAATATTTTCAAAGCATTATACTATATTTGTGCAATTGGAGGATATTCAGGACTACCACATAGCTGAATTCTCAAATCAATTATTAGACCGCCTTATTGCTTCCGGTGGCCTTGAGTGTGATACTAGCTATGCCCTTGAACATGACGGATATCGAGTTGAAATGACCGCTGAATTACTGAAGTTAGTCAATGCCAGGTAAACCTGAAAGTTCAAGGGTTATCAGGAAGACATCCTGAATCTACAGGAGTTAGACATGTTATTGATAGTGGTTAACTCACTCAGAGACAGCTCTATAGTTTACAGTTGACGCTTCACCTGAAAATTGTTTTTTGTCCCTATACCACATGAATTTCCCCGGTTGTTTTTCCATGTTGAATGATTATTCAGAATTTGACCGTTGCTGACAACGAGATTAGTGGGGGTAGCCTCGCCTTTTGGACGGGGATAAATCGGGAAAGGGGCCAGGCAGTGAGAGGAGTGCACCTGGCCCCTCGTAACCTTACAGTACCTCGATCCTGTAAATTAGCATGCTTTCCCTTCTACCAGTTGCTCGCTATTTATCGGTCTTATCCTCGGTCTTGCCGCGCCTGGAGCCGGTTTTGGTCCAGCGAGCCAGAAGCTCACCGGCAACCTCGCGACCACCCAGTCCAAAGGCAATGGCAGCTGCTAATGCGGCTGCGCCCAAGGCCAGCCCAAAACCCAGCAAAATGAGATCGTCGGCAAAACCCATTGCGCGTATTCCCAGCACGACACTTAAGACGATAATGGAGATCTTAACAAGGGAAATCATAGATTCTGACCTACCGGCTGCCCGTAAAATATTCGCTACGAAATTGGCAACAAGAATGCCGATGCCGATAATAACAACACCCAGAATAACCAGACCCAGGAATTGGGTCAAAACGGCGATTAGCTCTCTCACAGCGGTAAAACCGAGCAAGTCCGCTGCCATCATTATGCCGAAGAGCATCATGAATACCATAGTGGTGTAGCCAACCACATTTGAGGGAGATCCGGCGCCTTTAATAGGCTTTTTTGCTAAACCTAACTTGACCGGCAACTCATCAAAGCGAATTTTGGTTAAAGCTTTGGTAGCCAGCTTGGCTAAGAGACGACCAACGAAATAAAAGATGGCAAGGATTACTGCGGCACCGATAATGTGCGGAATGGCGGCGAAGATTCTTTCGAATATGACCACAATTGAGTCAAAAAGACCTCCTACACCTAGAACTTGCAGTATTGCCAGTATAAATAATATCCATACAACCCAGAAAACTACTGTGCCTGCACCTTGAGCCACTGGATACTGACTTTCATCTTGGGGATCTTTACCCTTACCCAATCTCTTATCGATGCCACTGGCCCGCATGAGTCTTCGGGTGCCTGCCCTGAGCACCTTTGCCAAAATCCAAGCTAAGAGCAGTAGGACGAGGACGGCGAGGATATTGGGTAAATAACCTATGACCGTTCCGAAGAAATTCTGGAAAGACTGTATTACGCTACTCCAGTCCATTCTTAACACGCCTCCTTTCTGTTAATTCTAATTTTGCTGCTGTACTTTCATAGATGCCAGTTTAGTTTCTTCAAAATCTTAGCTCATGGTGTATCACCTCCTCCGTTATCAAGATTCCACCATCGAACATCGTCCCAACCAGTGCAGACACAAGTGTAATCTTAAAGGTTTATCAATCAGTTGCCGTCTTCTCCAGATTTTTGTAGTTACTCCGATTTAATCGGAGCCCCGTTGCCCAATAGATTTGGCAACTACTTCTTGGAACAGCCTTGAATTTAGAAAGGGATGGTAGATTTTGCCGTGATAAGGGAAAGCCCAAGTTACATGCCCATGTATAGTCGGCTGGGCATCTTGGGAACTGCTGTAACTCCCCGACACACACACTTGACCACCAACCTCGTATTGACATTAAAGTAATATAATACCATCATCCAAGGAATTGTCAATAACTTTTTGTGCGATGCTCACACATACTTAAAGTTAAGGACTGGCATTACATCTCAGTGTGCAACTAAGCAACGTAATGGCTAATGTCGGGGGACCAATAAACAATCTTCCCTCCCATCTCCGTTGCTTTATTTTCCCTGCTTGAATTTATGTTACTTTCCCTCTTTTTCACCCCGCCAGGGGAGGGAGGATTATGATGGTTCGTGTAGCTAACTGTGGATTGTATAATGATGTATAATATATTGGGTGGTACTACGTAGAGGAGGAGTGCGACAGTTATGAGGTTTGAAAGCAGCATCGAGATTAATGCTCCAGCCACGAAAGTCTGGGCGCTAGTAGACAGGCTTGAGGAATGGCCCAAATGGATGCCATCTATTAAAAAGATTGAAAGAACTTCTAAGGAGCCTTTGACGGTAGACTCAAAGCTTTTTGTCACAGCTAAGGTAAGTTGGCTGACAGTTAGATTGTTGATGACGATTACGAAGTTTGTCCCAGAACGGAGTGTGGTTCTAGAAGGGAAAGCTTTAGGTACTAAGCTGATACGCTTCTATACTCTGGAGCCTTTAAATGGCAAGACGAAGATTACCATCGGCGGTGATGTTTCTGGGGCTTTAGCCTGGCTGGCACGCCTCGGTGGCCAGGCTGTCTCGGCTGAGATTGCCCAAGCAGTAAAGAGAAAGGTGGAGGCGCAATAATAGCATTCGTTCCCCAAATACGTCGGGGCCACCTTTCTATTATTGCAAGGAACGGTCAAGCGGGCAGTCTCTGATAAGGGAAGTAAGATTATCGTGACGCGACAGGTCGGGGCTCGCAGTGATAGTAAGCGAAGTACCTGATAAATCAGACAACCGTGAAAGGCTATCTTCCTTGATCTAATTTCTGACTATTATGCGAAGAACGGCAAAGAATGTTCTTAATTGCATCCCGCTGAATTGCGTTGATAAATGTTTGCTGGCTCTGGCTAGCATAAATGAGCCAATGCTTATTCACGTAATTCTAGATCTTGAAGGGGAAATAGATCATGCTAGATTAGAACAAGCAATTTTCGCGTCGCAAGAAGCTTATCCGGTTATGAGAACGACTTTGCGTAGCAGACATTTCAGGCTTTTTCGTGAGATACAAGAGGACTTTGGAAGGAGAGTTTTAAACGTCCCAGACCATGCTCAACTCCAAAGTACAAGCTATGAGGGCTATATCTCATCATGGATGAACAAGCCCCTAGATATTAGAAAGGAGTTCCCGGTAAGGATTCTTCTATTAAAGAAAGACGAGGGGGAATCGTCGCTCGTTTTCACTTTTCATCACTCGGCAGCGGATGGACTCCGCGCTCTCCTTTTCGTAAGGAAGGTTATCGAGCATTATAACAACGAACTTTCTCGGGAGTCTAAATCATGTGGCGATATCCGCATAAATCGTAAGGGAGACGAATTACTGGAATTTGCCCACAGCCAGAGGTCAAAGGTAGCGCATTACTATAGGAAAATGATTTTCAGCCTTTTCCATCGCTTTGTCATATCTGTTTTTCCTTTTCCGACGAGAGTTTTCCATGATAAGTCGGGACAGTCCAGGAAACTCCATTTCTATTCTAAAACTATAAGTCGCGGAGAGTTCGAGCAAATTCAGTCTAAAGCAATGTCGGCCGGAGTTGGGCTAAACGATATTTTTATGGCAGCTTGTTACCGAACGGTGGAGAAGTGGAATAACATGCACGGGAAGGCCAGTAAAAAAATACGCATAATGGCTCCGGTGAACATAAGACCCAAAGGTTTTCGGTATGTGGTTTCTAATCAGGCATCCTGGTTTTCCTTGCCCTCTATGCCTAAATATAGAACTGATCCAGCAAAGCTATTACAGAGGGTCAGAACAGATACTATAAATGCGACAAGGAATAGAATGGCCTTCTCCTTGGTTTATTTCTTTTACTTTTGCTCTCGGTTCCCCCTGTTCGTTATGAGGTGGATGTGCCGATTCCTGATGATTACTCGAACCTATGTTGATACTATTCTCATTACCAATATTGGCTTCATCTGGCCAAGACCAGGCTCTGAAGAACCAGCAGTGAGCAGAATAGGCAATGCCAAAATACTCAATGTCACCGGCTCAGCACCTGTGGTAACTCCCATGGGACTGAGCATCGCCGCAGGTATCTACAATATGAATCTCAATTTCTCCCTCACTTACAAGCCCGCCCTTTTCTCCGAAGAGAAGGCTCGGATGT
Source organism: Chloroflexota bacterium (assembly GCA_030611015.1). Taxonomy (GTDB): domain Bacteria; phylum Chloroflexota; class Dehalococcoidia; order GIF9; family AB-539-J10; genus RBG-13-51-36. The sequence continues at coordinate 6,014 of JAUWQP010000015.1, forward strand.
TTTTGGACTTATATGTTGAAGACCTTAAGAACTATCAGGTTGCCTCTGGGGGCTCATGACAGTATCGCTGGTGAAATTTGATGGCTCCCTGGATTCGCTTCGGAAAGCGATCGAACTCTGTAGTGGATTTCAAAAGCTCGGTAGGAACGACAGAGTCCTGATAAAACCCAACAATTGTTTCCGACACAAAATAATGCCTCCCTATGGAATGGTGACCACTTCGTGGATTGTAGACGGAGTCATACAATTACTGCTTGAACATGGCTGTCATGACATTTCTATAGGGGAAGGAGCTATTATTGGTATATTTGATGAACTTGCACCATATACGAAACAAGGTTTCAAGGGCACGGGCATTGACAAGATAGCGGAAAAATACGGAGTTACACTGCTTGATTTCAACCAACATCCTTTTCGTGAGCTGGATTTGGGAGGGGTGAAAATCAGAGTCTGCAGAGCAGCCTTAGAGACAGACTTTCTCATCAACATTCCCGTGCTCAAGACTCACTTTCAAACGAAGGTCTCTCTGGGTTTCAAGAATCTGAAGGGATGCCTTAGCCAAGATTCAAGGAAAAGGTTTCATATGAGTGGGCGACTGGATACTCTGATTTGCCTTTTGAATGACGCTATCAAGAGCGACCTGGTCGTAATTGATGGTATATATATGTTGGAAAAGGGACCGGAGACTCTTGCAGGTACGGCCTATCGCAAAGATTTGATTATAGCCAGCCCTGATATATTCGAGTGCGATGTTGTTGGAGCCACAATCATGGGAGTTGATCCTGCGCAAGTTGACTATCTGAAAGAATTTGCCCGAAGGCATGGCCGCTCTTTTGATATCAGCGCAATTCAAATCAAAGGAGAGGATATAGAATCTCTAAAAGAGCAACTTGAGTGGCGATTTGAACCGGACAAAGAATTACTGGCCCCGGCAAAAATAGCAGGGCTTTCTGCTCCTCATCCAGGAAAAACCCTTTGTTCGGCTTGTGGCGCCACGCTTGCCCTGGTGCTGTCGATACTGGGCAAAGATAATCCTGGAATGGATTTTGGCGGAGTTGCGTTTTATTATGGGCTAGGGTTGAGGGCGGAAAGAGAGAAGAGGGAGGGTACAAGACCCTCCCCTACAAAGGTTGTCCTTTATGGCGACTGTGCTATCAGAAAAAACAAGAGTCTGCAGAAGAACGTGACGAAAAGGATTCCTTCACACCTCAGGGAGATAGCTGATGGCCGTCAGTTGTCTGCCGTCAGCATAGAGGGATGTCCGCCTGCACTAACCAAAACTCTTCTCCTCTTGATGAAAGCACTTCTCAATAAACCCAGGATGTTCAGAATGCTGCTTCTGCGAGCTATAAAGTTAATCGGAATAAGGCTCGGGATTTACCGCGAAATTTTTCCCGGCTGGGAACGATACCGCTCAAAGGAATTTGACAGGAGTCACTTCTGAGGAAAATCCTAAGCACTAAATATGAAATACTAAACAATATCAAAATAATAATATCCAAAATCTAAAAAGAGTTTTTGTATTGAAATTTGGAAATTTGGGTTTGTTTGGGATTTGGTGCTTGGGAATTAGGATTTATAGAGTACTACCCATTTGATTTCGTTATCGCCCTTGAGGACGGAAACAATGTGGTTGTTGTGTCGTAATTGCGCTACCAGAAAAAATTGCCCTTTATAGTCCAAGGTAATATGATTGTCGTCGGGGACTGAGGTTATCCGACAGATCTTTAAACCGCCTATACCAATTCCGATGATCTTTAGAATCGCTTCCTTTGCCGTCCAATAACGATAAAGGGTGTCCCAAGACCTTTCCTGTAGTTTCCATTCCTCATCACTCGCCACACGGGCAAAGAGCGATTCAGGCCGGGGCTTTATTTCTTCAATATCGATCCCGACCTTATCTTTGCTAATCACTGCTGCCACGTACTTAGGTTTATGGGAGAGAGACCAATAAATGCCAGCAAATGGAAATGGTGCACCCCTTTCGTCCTTGAGTAGTTCTCCCAGCCTCACTCGGCTTTTTTCGGCACTAACTTTTAGTGCCTCTCGAGCAATTTGGCTTAGATGATCTACTTTTTCTTTCCCAGAGGGTTTATGTCCAGCTTCGATAACTGGCATGACTACAGGAAATAGAGTCATTGGCTTATTGGACCCTTTAGTGCCTTCTTGATAATATCTTTATCAAAATAGTTAATTGACATTCCGCCATCCACAATAATGCCCTGGGCGTTAATGCCACTGGATCGCTCGCTTAGAAGAAACGCCGCGGTATTGGCTACCTCTTTAGTGGTCAGAGCTTTTTTGCGCAGGGTTAGTTGTTCCGCAAAGAGGTAATAATCTAAGTATCCGGGTATCCCTGCGGATGCCGAGGTTTTTAACAGTCCGGCGTTCACAGAATTAAACCGGATTTGTGAAAAAGAACTGAAGGATTTAGCCAGAAAGCACAGGGTTGAGTCCAATGCAGCTTTTACCGGAGCCATAAAGCCATAGGGTTCAGCTGCCATTTTTGTGGTGGAGATAGATATGGTGACTACAGATGCTTTCTCATCCAGTAGATCTTTGAAGGCATTAGCAATGGCGATTAAGGAATAACAGGAGCTATCAATTGATTGCAGGAAGTCTTCCCTTTTTGTTTCGTGAAACGGCTTGAGTCCCTCTTCATAATTGGCAAAAGCTATGGAATGAACGATACCGTGAATTTTGGGATACTTTTTGGAAATGTCTTCAGCAAGTTTCTTAATTTCATGTTCCCGTTCCACATCGCATACGTAGATATCAGCATCAGGAAGAATCTTGGCGACGCTCTCTCTTCTTGTCGGTGATCGAACACTATAGATTACATTTGCTTTTGCCTGGGAAAGAACCTCTCCAATGGAGAAGGCGACGCTCTTCTTGTTAGCTACCCCAAAAACAAGGACAGTCTTACCCGCAATGTCTAAGAAATCCATATGTTACTCCTTATCTTCTCTGTTTTTCCCATCTGCCAAAGGAGATGCGATAGAGAAAGGAACTCCATAGGCCTTCCACGAAGAGGACCAACCGGATTGGGCGGAGCACCACGTTGACCAACTTTGCCTTTTCTCTGCCGTAGGTCTCTTCTAGCCTGTGAGCAGCTTCGGGGTCAGGTTGAGCATTGGACTCGGCCCAGTGCTGGGCGTAAAGCACTGCGATGCTGTACTCTTCAGGGCAGCCTTCCATGACACCCGCGACGAGTCTCGCTAACTCTCCTTTGTCAACCCCGATTCTTAGTGCTTCTCTGGTGTGAAGCCAGGAACAGAAGCGGCAACCATATACTGCGGAAGCCGCAACCATCAGCCTTTCCCTGAGGGCGGGTGGCAGCCCTCCCCTATATACTCTTGTGAGCCGTGTCGTGTTTCTTAACATGAAGAGCAAATCAGCGAAAAACTCTCTCCAGCTTTCGTATACTTTCCTTTTAGCCCCGCTGTCCATTGTCATCCTCCCACATCAGGGTGCCTCTTTAGCCAGGGTGACGGTAAACTCGACTGTGACCGAGGTCTTGCCGCTAACTGAGGCTTGGCCCTTCATGAAATAGGCATTGCTGACTTTTTCCACCAGCTCTGCCTCAATATCCAGAGTGCTGCCCGGCCTAACAATGCTTTTGAACTTGGCGTTATTAATTCGGGCCAAAACAGGAACGCCGCCGCTGATGCCGCCCATCATTTTAGAGAGCAGGATTGCACCTGTTTGGAAAACGGATTCACAGATAAGCGCCCCGGGCATGATTGGTTGTCCGGGATAATGTCCTTCGAAGACTGGCTCATCGGGCTTTATCTCTTTCGTTGTTCTGATTTTTGTTCCGCTTAATTCTACAATCTTATCTACAAACAGAAACGGCGGGCGATGGGGTATGGCATTTAGAATCTCCTCCATCTCATAATCCTCCACTTACCTCGAGAGTAGAACCGGTAACATAGGAGGCCTCCTTGGAAGCCAGGAACAGAACGCAAGTGGCTACCTCTTCAGTGCTTCCGAATCTCTTCAGTGGAATCCGGGTCATGTAGGCTTCACGCAATTTCTCTGGAAGGTCTTGAATCAACTCGGTGGCGACAAATCCCGGTGAGACGCAATTAACCGTAATACCTCGAGTCGCGACCTCTTTGGACAATGATTTGGTCAAAGCAATCAGACCTGCCTTGGAGGATGCATAGTTCGCCTGGCCTTCAAAAGCGTATCTCTCCATCACAGAGCTTATGTTAATAATTCGTCCATATAGTTTGCGCATTAAAATCTTAACAGCAAATTTGCACATAAAGAAAGTCCCAGCCAGATTGACATTCATCACATCATGCCAGTCCGATTCCTTCATCATTGCCAGGATGGAGTCCTTTCGGATACCGGCGTTGTTCACCAGAACTTCAAAGCTCCCGTAGTTCGTGTCTATGTATTTAAAAAACTTTTCCACCTCTTCATATTTGGCCACATCAAGCTTCTGGATATCAATGTTTTCGGCGAACTGCCTGTTATCCTGCTTGAATTGTGCCGCCGCAGCTTCATTGGTCGAATACGTGGCAATAACTTTAGCACCTGCCTTCAAGAAACTCTCGGCAATCCCTCTACCTATCCCTCTGGTTCCCCCAGTGATAATAATAGTCTGTCCTTTGAAATCATACATTGTCTGCACCTGCTGAGAGAAATTTGTCTACATCATTGGCTACAATTACTCCGTAATTAGCTGCACCTAGCCAGCCTGACATAATAATTCCCACTGAACCAGTATGAAAAAGTCCTGGTACCTCTTTGGGCAGTCCCATGCTGACCTTCAGTCCTTCAAATTTGGTACCAAATGAGGCACCATTTAAATGGAGCGTATACCTTTGAAATGTCTTGGGGGTAGCCGCTTCGACATGGTCTATTTTATCCCGAATCTTGGCAATATATTTCTGCAGGGCATCAAGCGTTCGTCGAATTAATTCCTCCTTGGAAGAACGATATTCCTCTTCAGACAGATTTGCCCAGTCGTCGTAATTGGCATTGGAGGAGGCGACAATAGAGTACATGTCAGACCCTGGCCGGGTTTGCGGATAATAGATGGAAAACGTCCGGCTGGTAGTATTTTTGCTGCGAAGTTCTTGGGAATCGAATTCCTCCGCCTCTGAGGTGAAAAGCAAGTCCCCGATGTAGTCAATCTTCTCGCCTTTTTTGATACCGATATAGACCTGGCAGCTACTGTTATTGAGGCGCACCTTTTTCGCCTCTTCAATGAAGCTCTGGGAGAAATTCTCGTCTCCGACCAGTTTATATATGGTTGATAACAAATTACCATTCGAGACAACAGCCTTGCTTTTGATTGTTCTCCCATTGGCTATTACCCCCCCAACCTCTCTATTCCTGGTAATGATTTTTTCCACCAGGCACTTGGTTCGAATATCCACACCGTTTCTCAGAAGCTCTTCCCGCATTTTTCCGATAAACTGGTCTGTTCCTCCTCGAACGGTATGAACACCTCTGCTCATAAAGTTGGAAAACACAATTCCATAAGTCAGCGCAGGATCGTCTAGCGTTGATCCATTGGCATAGGTGATTGATTCCATTAACATGCGGTGAACATCGTCACGGCCAGGAAAGAATTTTTCAAAAAATTCTCTCGTGGTCATGCTTTGGTCATCGTAGAAATTCATGTTTCTCGCCGTATTGAAAAAGCCTTCAATATTCTCTCGGGGTATTTTGAATCGCTGCTCCAGGATGCGCGTAAAGTCCTCCCTGTCATAAGTTGTAGTAAAAGAGAACTGAGGGTTGTCAAACCTGATCCCCTTGAGTTGAACAATCATGTCGGCGATTTCAGGAGTCCAGTATTTACGACAGGTTTTGACCATGCCAAACGGGAATCCGTGTAAGGCGATATCGAAGATATGGCTCTTCCTTTTGAACCAGGTAGCCAACCCACCAAGGTTTGAGTGCTGCTCCAGAAGTAAAACTGAATGTCCTCCGCTGGCTAGCATATTGGCACATGTCAATCCTCCCAGTCCACTGCCAATGATGATGACATCATATTCCGCCTTTAGATCTTTTGACCAATCTTGGCTCATAAGTTCTCCTTTTTTTACCCCTTTTGTAGAACGTGGAGATTGGCCATTGAGATGCCACTAAGCATTGCTCCAACGATTCCCAGAAATCCCTGGTCTGTGCCGCATATAAACAAATTGTCTAAGTGAGTCCTCCCCATTTTGATTTTATTTGGTGTTCCATAGACTGCGCCATTTATATGGCCGGTGAATCTGTGGATTGTTTTTGGAGTAAAGATATCGGTAAAAATGATTGAGTCGCGGAAATCGGGTACAAATTTCACCACCTCTTTCAGCGTGGCTTCCAGCCAGGCGGCTTTCTGGGCCTTGTACTCTTTTTCATCCAAGCTGTTCCAGAGGTCGAAGTTAGCCAGGTTAGTTATCCTGAGCATGCCCTTCGGCAAAGGATTGTCGAATTGAAAGTTATTGGGGCAACAAATAACACCACTGGAAACATCAACCAGCTCGTCAGGCTTACGATAATGAAATCTATCCGAATTGTTGTAAAAAACGATTGTTGCGTTGTGGCCCATTTCGGCAGGTTCTTTATTTAAGACCATAATAAATTCTATAAACGAAAGCTGGCCTACTTGGCAATTGAATTTTGAGAAATCATAGTCGGTCAGTAGTTTCATCGTTTCAACATACCCGACAGATGACAATATCTTATCAGCTGTTAGAACTTCACCGTTTTCGAGCAAGATTGATGCGACCCTGCCGTTAGCGCATTTAAGACTTGTCACTGCGCATTTCATCTTTAATTCACCGCCGCAATCCTTGTATTTCTTCACCAACACATCGAGGATTTGGCGTACCCCAGCTTGAGGCCGGGCGAAGCCTTCGCAGAAGATACTCTTGAACATGATAACAAATTGCCCGAACTCCATGTCATTCTCTTGAGCATTTCCGTAAAACATGACCGGGCAAAAGATCATATCGTAGAGGAGTGGGTCGGAAATAATAGAGCTCACAACTTCGCGAGCCGAAATCGGTTTGGCATCCAGGTTCAGTTCATCATATTCGAAGATAGTCTTGAGTAGTTCTTGGAAGTTGTCAGCTTGTCCAGGAAAGTTGCCGGTGACCTCCTGGACGAAAAAATCGAAGTCGTTATCAAACCTGAGAGTCTTATTGGGAAATTTGATTACCGACATTCGTTGTGGATAGAGGGCGAAATCTTCAGCTTTTAGTTTGAGCTGGCGGAGTAGCTTGGGCAATGGGCTTAATTTAACACCTTTGGGAACATAATTGGTCATGGCATGGAGGCCGACATCGAATTTACGCCCCCCACGGTTGTAAAAAGAGTTCAGTCCCCCCACGCGGTGATGTTTTTCCACGATGCAGACCTTCTTCCCATAGTAGGCCGATCTGATGCCGGCGGCAAGACCAGACATCCCCGCACCGATAATTAGAACGTCGTAATCCATGGTCAGGCGATTTTTTGAGGTTAAAGGCTAACTAAACTCTCAAATTTTAGGCAAGGTAGAGCAAAAACTTATGTCCCTGGCCTGCCAAAACTATTGATTAAATGTCTTTCATCCGTGGCTCTAGGTAGGCTACAGAGCCGTCTAACGTGGCTAGATGTATATAGTCATCCTCGGGGACCTCGATGCCGTAGCGCTTTCTCAGCTCCATAATGAGATCCAGGAAATCCATTGAGTCTAGTTCCACCTGTTCTCGTATTGGGATATCACCCTTGAGATTACTCAGGTCTTCGTCTGGCATGATTTCGGCTATGATTTCCAGTATCTTGTCTTTAATTTGCTCCTTGGTCATATACCCCCCGTTTGTTTATTCTGAGAATGCTTTCAGCTTTATTTCTCAAATTTTTTTACGATAACAACCGAATTGATGCCTAACATTCCGAAAGAATTATTCAATATATAGTCAACCTTGTCAATCTTTCTTGGTTCATTGATAACCAAGTTGGTAAGAGGACACTTAGGGTCCAAGTGGTCCAGATTGATCGTAGGATGGACGAGATAGTCTTCAAAAGAGGGTAAATTACCCGCTAATTCTAAAGCACCGGCAGCTCCCATAGCATGACCGATGAAACTCTTGGTATTGTTTATATAGGCGTGGGGACGCTCACCGAAGACTTCTCTAATTGCCTGGCACTCCTGAGGGTCTCCTTCGATTGTACCTGTCCCGTGGGTATTGATGATATCGATGTCTTCTGGAGATATACCAGCCTTGTTAAGGGCAAGCTCCATGCACTCAATTTGTCTTTCTGCGCTGGGGAAAATAAAGTCAGTGGCATCTGAGTTGGTAGCATAGCCCACGATTTCGCCGTAGATGTTAGCTCCTCTTTTGAGAGCATCACTTAGTCTTTCCAGAACAAAAATACAGCCGCCTTCGGAAACAACCACGCCATTCCTATCCTTGTCAAAGGGGCGGCATGCCTTCTCAGGGTCTGGATGGGAAGCCAAAGCCCCTTCACTTTTAAAGCCAGCGAAAATACCAAAGGAACCACTACTCTCCGAAACACCTCCACCTAAAGCTAAGTCGACTTCGTTTAGCAGCAGCATTTGTAAGCCCTGTATGAGTCCAATGTTACCGCCTGCACAGGCAGCCCCCAATGTGTAGTGGGGTCCCGTAATCCGCAGATTCAGGGTGACTTCGCCGGCAGGGTTATTAGCTACTACTCTTGGATTGTGATGGTGCGACCAGTATTTCACATCGTAGTCAAATTGCTTAATTTCGTAGATTTCATTTTCGGTTTCTACGGTGCCATGCTCGGTAATCCCAAGGTAGACACCAATCCTCGATTTATCAAGGCAAGCGAGGTCTAATTTAGCATCAGCGATTGCTTCTTGGGCACAGTAGATAGCAATAGAGCCTGCCCTCGTTCCCCGACGCAAATCCTTCTTTTTTTGATACTTCAATGGGTCGAAGTGGCATATACCAGCCAATACTTCACCCATATAGCGGACGTTGAATTTCTGTATCCCGGATTTGCCGGTAAGTAAACTTGTTCGAAATTCTGCCAGATTATTTCCGTTTGGTGCCGTCAGGCCAACCCCGGTAATTACGATTCGTGCTTCGTCAGGCTTCTTCTTTGCCACCATAGAGTAAAACTTCCATCAACAATGCGAATATTGGAGCGGCTTGAAGAAATCTAAGCGCATTGCTGTATCAGGGAGCATTTTAAAATCATCTCGTCAGGGCCACTTTCTCTACCATTCCAGACCCTGCATAAGACAGACTATGCCGCTGCCAATCCCCATCATGGCAACCTTATCACCAGAGTTTAGGAGACCTTGGTCAATTCCGATAGCCATGGTAATTGGAAGGGAAACCGATCCGATGTTCCCCAGATATTCCACAGTCGAAAAGTCTTTTGCAGCGTCCAGTCCCAGGGTCTTGAACAATAGTTTACTATGCACGGCGCTAACTTGATGAGTGAAAAAACTATCTACGTCGGAGTTATGCCACCCAAGCTCTTGTTTTGTGGCCTCCCAGGTAACAGGTGCCAAGCTCAGCCCATTTTTCAGGACTCCTCCGCAATCTGTGTGCATATCTGGGAGCTCATCCAGATCGAGTAAAGAAGCATCGGCTTCTATACGACAAAGATTATTATGTTGTGAAGCGGCGCGTGTTACCCCGCCCAGAAGCTTATGCCCGTCTTGCGACAGAGAGGACTGGGTTAACACCGCTGCTACTGCTCCTGACCCCAAAGTGAGAGTGGCAAAGGCGAGTTTGAGCTTATTTCTGGTGACGTCGGGGGCTTTCAAGAGTTTGTTGATTGTTGTGTCAACAAGTCGTTTGCTGCTCTCACAGCCAACCACAATCCCTGCTTTCACTTGACCCAGTTCAATCATATTTGCCAGGGTTACCATGCCGTTGATGAAACCCAGGCAGGCATTGGAGATGTCGAAAATGGTAGCTGTGGGAGGAAGGCCTAAAGAGTCATGAACCACAGTAGCTGTCGCTGGCTCCAGGAAATCCCGGGATACCGAGGTGTGGAGCAGGCATCCGATATCCTCTTTGTTGACTCCGGACTTGCTAATGGCTTTTTGGGCTGCTCTTATACTGGCTTGACTCGGCGTTATATCATCATCCCAGAATCGCCGTTCACGAATTCCAGTTAGCTTTTCCATGCGCCCGTAGGAAAGATTGAATTTGTCATATATGGGGGCTAGTCTTTCTTCCAGGCTCAAAGAAGTCACGATGTTCTCAGGCAGTTCGTAGCCAAAAGACTCAACACAAACCTTTTTATACTGCATATAATACCCAGCCTCTTCCTCACCAATATCGTGACGAACTACGGCGAAAATAGCTGTATCAACTCCGCGGGCTCACTTTTGCCTGCTCGATACTAATTTCGGAATATGAAACTTTGTTCTAAGGTTTTCCCACCTTCCTGTGGACTCTGGGGGAATTATCTCATCTGGAATGTACTTCCCTACTGCAGCAAGGACAGTGCATATCTTTCTCGAGTTGGCTACCTCGTCAGGAACATACTCATCAGCGGCCGCAATGGCAGTGGAGCGCAGCCTACGCGGAGCCAATTTCTTGACCACCTTAATTGCGAAGGAAATCAGTCTATTGGGGACATGTTTGTCCAAAAAATTGAGGGCAAAGAGCAGCAGTCTATCTGGAGCATATTTATCTACTACTCTCACAAAAAGGGAGAACCCTTTCTTTGCAAGGGACCTATTTATAGAATCAAGCTTGGGCAGTTTTTTCTTTAGTGCCATGTTCCTTCCCCCAAGGTGTCATATTTTATCACGTTTTACTGTTATTTGTCAATCACAATAACTTAACTCTACCACCATTGCTGTTTCCTCTCCAATAACTTTTCCCACCTCTCCATGTGAATCAACCTAGAGTCTTCCCATAATTGACACACTTAAATGAGCAGGGTAAAATACATTGTCTTGATATGGCTGATGTAAGGATTGGTTCAGGCGAAAGTTTCGAGGCGCTGTTGCGTAGATTTAACAGGCAGGTGCAGCAAGATCGTATTTTAGCTGAATTCCGCCGCCGCAAATACTATGTTAAACCCAGCGAAGATAGGAGGAAGAGAGCGGCAGTGAAAAGGCGGAAAAGTTCTAGATAATTACCCCTGAAGAACTTCATTTTTTGCAGGGGCCCCAGATTTACTCAGTGGCATTTCTGGGGTCCCCATGAATAAGGAGCGAAGGGGGTTTTTCATGGGGTGCTGGTAGCTAGGAAATGACGCTGAAGAATAGCATCCAGGAAACTCTCAAAGAGGCGCTTAAGCGGCAGCGGAGAGCAGAGGTTGCTACATTAAGGTTATTGTTATCTGAAATAAAAAATGCTGAAATTGCGCAGCAAAAACCCGCCGATGATAACAAAGTGCTTGATGTTGTTGCCAAGGAAGTAAAACGTCGTCGAGAGAGTATCGAAGCATTTAAGCAGGGGAATCGGAGCGATCTGGTGGCACAGGAAGAAGCAGAATTAGCTGTTCTTATGAGCTATCTTCCTGAGCAAATGAGCCAAGAAAAAATCATGGCAGCAGCACGGCAAGTGATTGATGCAGTCGGAGCTAAGGGGCCGAGCGACAGAGGCAGAGTCATGTCTCAGCTTATGCCTCAACTCAAAGGCAAAGCTGATGGGAGAGCAGTCAGCGAGATAGTTTCAGAATTGCTTGCTGCTAGCTAGGTTTGGAAAGCGGTGGCGGCATTTGAGTTATAACACAAGGGCGGTAAAAGAGCACCGCCCTTGTTATTTGCAGTAGAAATTTGGAATCGTTATTTTTCTCGGCATCTGGAGAGGTCAGGATTGTTACACGGATAAATCGGGGCTTTTCACGCTTTATTCCACGGACTGGCATCTTGGTGAAAGGAGGCGTTAATGAATATCTCTAAGGAAATTCTGGATGAAGTTGCTTTGGGCGAAAAGGAATATAAGCTTATCGTGCAGCAGCTAGGGCGAGAGCCTAATGAGGTAGAGCTGGGAATGTTCGGTTCGTTATGGAGCGAGCACTGCGGCTACAAGCACTCCAAGCCCCTACTCAAGCTTCTGCCCTCCCGAAGCAAAAATGTCTTAGTGAGTCCGGGAGAGGAAAATGCCGGGGTGGTAGATATTGGTGATGGACAAGCGGTGGCAATGAAAATAGAATCCCACAATCACCCTTCAGCGATTGACCCATATCAGGGTGCAGCCACAGCAGCAGGCGGCGTTATAAGGGATATCTTTACCATGGGCGCTCGCCCCATAGCTTTGCTCAACTCGCTTCGCTTTGGTCCTTTAACTGAATCCAATAATCGCTACTTGTTCAATGGAGTTGTCAATGGCCTTGCCGACTATGGAAATTGCCTAGGAATACCCGGTGTGGGTGGCGAAGTATTTTTTGCTGATAGATATACTGGTAATCCGTTAGTTAATGGTCTATGTTTGGGCATTTGCGAAAAGGGTAAGCTTGTCAAAGCCAGGGCCAGTGGTGAAGGTAACTTGTTAATGGTAGTGGGAGCTGACACCGGTCGTGACGGGATTCATGGCGCTTCCGGTCTAGCATCACGTAGTTTTGAGGATGAACCACAGACGAAATCAGTAATTCCGGCAGGCAATCCTTCTCTGGAGAAACTGCTCATTGAAGCGTGCCTGGAATTAGCGCAGACTGATTGGATTGTAGGCATGCAGGACCTGGGGGCTGCTGGGTTAACAAGCTCTACGGTGGAGACTGCAGCTAGAAGCGGGAGTGGAATGGAAATAGACGTACTTAAAGTGCGTCGTTGCGAAGAGGATATGACCCCCTATGAAGTAATGCTCTCGGAGTCGCAGGAGAGAATGCTGGTGATTGTGAAGAAGGGGTGTGCGGAAAAGGTGAAAGCCCTGCTTGATCGCTGGGAAATTCACTACGATATCATTGGTCGGGTTACCGATACTGGCTTAGCCGTGGTTAAGGAAGGAGAAAAAGTTGTCGCTGAGATTCCCGTGAATTTGTTGGTCTCACCACCCCTCTATCGCCAGCGGAGTAAGAAGCCAGCATGGCTTGAAGAGCTTCAATCTCTCGATGTGAGCATCGTCCCTGACCTTAAGCCCAGGCAATGCAATTCTGTCTTACTTCGTTTACTGGCTTCCCCTAATATTGCCAGCAGGGAGTGTATCTATCGCCAGTATGACTCTCAGGCGAGGGGTAATACTGTGGTTCCTCCCGGTGGTGATGCTGCTGTTTTGCGTATCAAGGGAACCAAGAAAGGTATCTCCTTAACTGTCGATGGCAATGGGCGGTATTGCTATGCTGACCCCTTCCTCGGCGGGGTGATTGTTGTAGCTGAAGCTGCTCGGAACTTGGTCTGTAGTGGGGCTGAACCCTTAGCTATTACCGATTGCCTGAACTTTGGTAATCCAGAAAAAGCTGATGCCTATTACCAGTTGAAGGAGTGCATAAAAGGTATGGCACGGGCTTGCCGGGAGCTGAAGATTCCCGTGATAAGCGGTAATGTTAGCCTTTATAATGAGAGCAAAGGTGAAGCTATCTATCCCACTCCAGTGGTAGGTATGCTGGGAATTGTGGAGGACATAAGCAGGCATTGCACTATATCTTTTAAAAAGGAAGGTGACCTGGTATTTCTGCTGGGCGAGTCCTTTCCCTTGACCAGTAGCTCTCACCTGTCAAGCTACAATGGCCTTGGTGCTAGCGAATATCTGGAGTTGGTACGTGGCTTGGTGAGAGGGAAACCCGGCATTGATCTGGATATGGAGAAAAGAGTGCAGCGCTGTTGTCTGGAGGCTATAAAGCGAGGGTTTGTCAAGTCGGCCCACGATTGTTCCGAGGGCGGTTTACTGGTAGCCATTGCTGAAAGTTGCATTTGTGGCGGCATTGGTTTTAAAGGCGAGAGCCCAGCACTCAGAGCGCTGAGTGCTGGAGTGAAGGGGAGATTGGACTCTGCTTTCTTTGGAGAGTATCAATCACGAATCGTAGTGTCAATGTCGGACGATTCGGCAGTTAAATTGACTAAGGTAGCCAGAAAATGGCAGGTACCATTGACTTTGCTGGGGAGAGTCGGTGGAAAGCGCTTGGTGGTGAAAGGCTATATTGATTTACCTCTGGCCAAGGTGGCAAGAGCCTGGCAGGATGGCCTTAAGCTATTATCGGGAAAATGAGAAAACCAAAAATAGAAATGCAGAAGTACAGAGCAAAAAGCAAAAGTTCTGTTCTTGAGTTGTTATTTTGATTTTTACCTTTGACCTTTAATTATGTGAAAACGATGGAAGTTTCTCCATTTCGAGGTATACGCTATAAACAAAGAACAGTTGGAGATTTAGCTCGGGTCCTTTGTCCTCCCTACGATGTTATCACTCCTGAACAGCAAAAACTTTACTACGAAAAAAGTAATTACAACGCTATCCGCCTGGAATTCCCCGAGCCGACAGGTGACAGCTATCAAAGAGCGGCTATTACATTTCAACAGTGGATGAAGCACGGAGTTCTTCATCTTGACAGCGCATCCAGCTTCTATTTGCATGCCCATCGTTTTGAGTATTCAGGTGCAGAGAAGGTAAGGCGTGGGCTAATAGCTCACGTCAAGCTCGGATCCTGGGGCAGCGGCATATATCCTCACGAAGAAACCTTTCCCAAAGCTAAAGGCGACCGTTTGCAGTTGATGCGAGCTTGCCGAGCTAACTTCAGCCCATTGCTTTCTCTTTACCATGATTCCGAGCGAGAAATTGCCTCTATACTATCCCACGTAGCACAAGAGAAACCACTAATGTCATTGCGAGCGAAGCGAAGCAATCTTCTTGCCTGTAACGAAGCTCATACTCTATGGGCGATATCTGACCCAGAAATCAAGCGTGAGCTAAGTCAATTTCTATCCTCTCAGCCCCTTTACATTGCTGATGGTCATCACCGTTACGAAACAGCGTTGACTTACCAGCAAGAAAGAGCAGAAGAGCAATCTGATTCCTTTGGCTCCTCTGTCATTGCGAGCGGAGCGAAGCAATCTCTAAATGGCAAAGGAGCCTTTAATTATGTAATGATGGAGTTAGTCGACTTTTCTGACCCTGGACTGGTTGTTCTACCTCTGCATAGGTTAGTTCGTGGTATAGTGCCATCTATCTTAGGAGGGCTGGAAGACCAACTGAGGAACTTTTTCGTCCTTGAGTTTGTTCCCTTAAGAGCTGATAGCCCTGACTGGTCGGGCTTGTCAGATGATAGCTGTTTGGGAATCCTAGGTTTACAGCCTGGCTCATTGGTCGTATTAAAGAGGCGTCAAGATATTTCCCTTGAGGCCGTTATGCCCGGTAACAGGTCCCAAGCTTATCGGCAGTTCGACGTTAGCATTCTTAATGATATTATTTTGGATAAGGTCCTGAGCAGAGCGAAGGATCTAGACGTCGCTTATACTGTAGATTTGAAAGAAGCCTACCGGCAGATAAAGGAAAGGAGATATCAGTTAGCTTTCCTGTTAAATCCTCCGCAGCCGGAGATGGTCAAGGCTGTTGCCGATGCTCAAGACAGGATGCCCAGCAAATCAACTTATTTTTACCCCAAGCTCCCCGCTGGTTTAATCATTAATCCTTTGGACTGACTGGGTTTATAAAAGGGACTCTGATTTCGTCAGAGCTTTACTGCTTTAGCACTGTAAATGCCAGGAAGGACGAGTATCTCCTGTAGCTGCTCTTCACCCAGTGATTCATCGAGAGCTAAAATCATGAGAGCTTTCCCACGAGGCTTGAGTCTGGATAGGTGCATGGAGCTGATGTTAATATCGGCTTTACCGATTATATTACCAATGGTGCCAACAAGCCCCGGTCGGTCAAGATGGTCGCAGAAAAGGAAATATCCCCCGGTGGGAACGATATCCATCCAGAAATCATTGACCTGGACGATGTGAATCTCGCTATCTCTAACTGTTCCCGATATTGCAATGGTCACTACATTGGTATTGACCTCCAGGGTGAGCAAGTTGGAGTAATTCTGGCAGGTTGCCTCTTTTTCTTCGCTGATCTTCAAGCCGCGCTGAGAGGCAATAAAACCGACATTGACCAGGTTGATATTTTCCTCGCTTGCCTGTTGCAATAGCCCACTGATGAGTGCCGTCTTAATAGGATTGCAATCGTAGTTACTTACTCCGCCGCTATACCTGATGTGCGTTGTGTTTATTTGTCCCTCCATTAGTTGACTGGCGAGGTTGCCGATAGTTGCAGCTACTCTCATAAATGGTGCCAGTTCGGGAGCTATGTGTGGAGCGTTAACGGCGTATTTACTGAATTGTCCCTGAAGCACAGCTAAGACCTCCACGGCAACATCCTTAGAAACGCCGGTCTGAGCCTCGACTGTAGAGGCGCCAAGATGAGGGGTGACGATTATCTTATCTTCTTTAAACAGAGGACTATCTGTTACTGGCTCATTATCAAAGACATCGAAAGCGGCGCCAGCTATTTTCCCAGACTTAATTGCTTTGACTATTGCTTCCTCATCAATCAATCCGCCCCGGGCGCAATTGATAATCCGAGCCGTGGGCTTTAATTTTGCCAACTCCTTGTTTCCAATCAAATTCTTGGTAGCTGCTGTCAGAGGCACGTGGAGAGTGATAAAATCAGCTCCTTTAAGAAGTTCGTCCATGGACACCAGGTCTACTTCGAGATTGCGGGCATAGTCTTTAGAGACAAAGGGGTCGTGGGCGACCACGCGCATCTCAAAGGCCTGGGCACGCTTGGCTACTTCAGAGCCGACATTACCCAGACCGATGATGCCCAGTATCTTATTTCTGAGTTCGCTGCCAACCATTGCCTCCCTTTGCCATTTACCTGATTTAAGGCGGCTATTTGCTTGTGGTATGTTACGTGCCAGGGCCAGCATGAGGGCGACGGTATGTTCTGCGGCAGCTACAGTATTGCCTGTAGGGGTGTTAACCACCACAATGCCCTTCCTGGTAGCAGCATCGACATCGATATTATCTGTGCCCACTCCTGCTCTGCCAATCACCTTGAGTTTCTTTCCCGATTCAATAACCTCTGCCCCTACTTGAGTTTGGCTACGCACAATCAAAGCATCGTAATCGCCAATTATAGCCCTGAGCTGCCCGGGCTCCAGTTTGATCTTGAGATCGACTTGAGCGTGGCTACGCAGGGATTGTAGTCCTTCTTCAGCAATTGAGTCGGCGATTAAAATTCTCATCTTCTGGTTAGACTTTCTTTGCTCGAGGCAGAGCTTTGTTTAACGCCTCCAGTACCGACTTGATATCATTATCCTCCACGGAGCCGAGATGGCCAATGCGAAATATTTTGCCTGAGAGTTTTTGTTGTCCGCCGGCAAGGACTACATCGTAGTCTTCGCGGAGCACTCGAATCAATTTGGGAACATCAATTCTGTCATCAGCATTTACGGCTGTCACTGTGTTGGAAGCATATTTCTCGTCAGGGAAGAGTGATAATCCCAGTGACTTTACTCCGTCTCTGGCTTTCTGGGCTACTCGGGCATGTCGTGTGAATATATTATCCAGTCCCTCGCTTAACATTAAATCCAGAGTAGTATCAAGAGCATAGAAAATAGAGATAGCTGGTGTCCAGGGAGTTTGCCCTTTCTGGAGAAAATCTTTGGCTTTGGAAAAATCCCAATAATAACGCGGCATTTTTGCCTGGGCATGAGCCTGCCAAGCTTTTTCACTTATGCTAACCATGGCTAGTCCGGGAGGCACCATCCATCCTTTTTGGGAACCAGTAACCACTATATCACAATGCCAGTCATCTGTAGGCAAATTGATGCATCCCAGGCTTGAGATAGCATCAACCAAGAGAAGTTTATCGAATTTCTTGACCACAGCGCTTATGTTACCGAGCCTGTTAGTCATCCCTGTGGATGTTTCATTGTGAGTTGCCAGGACTGCCTTAATATCGCCATCTGCTCTTAATGCCTTGGCTATCACATCAAGGTCAACTGCTTTCCCCCATTCAAAATTAAGGCGGATCACCTCGGCCCCAAATCCTTCAGCAATATCGGCAAAGCGCTCTCCGAAGGCTCCGTTGGAAATAGATAAAACCTTGTCCCCCGGCGACAGGGTATTGACAATAGCTGCTTCCATACCACCGGTGCCTGAAGCGGTAAGCAGGAAAACGTCTCCTTTGGTCTGAAATACCTGCTTTAGTTTCTCGGTTATTGAATTGACAATTTCGCCAAATTCTCCCCCCCGATGATTTATCATTTGACGCCCCATGGCTAGAAGAGCCTGTGGGGGACAGGGCGTTGGTCCGGGAATACGTAGATGCATTTTTATTACCTCCTGTTTTCAGTTTTCGACTGTCAGCTAACTGTTGACCGATGAGTACTCTCTTCTTCTCTAATGGCTATCCTGACAAAGCGACGTTTTCCTATCTTTATAATGCTGCCCTGGTGAGCGTTAACAACAGTGCTGCTTATTTTATTGTCGTCTATCTCGATTGCTTTCTGGGCAAGCAGGCGCTTCAATTCGCTAATACTCTTCACCAGTCCCTCTTTGACCAGTGTAGGAGCAATGTCGAGTTGGAATAATTCATCTCCAATATATCTAGCGGCAAAAGCACATTCGAAAATTTCTTCTGGCATTTTCCTCTTTTGGAATACCCGGGTAAAACATTTTCCTGCTTCATCTGCTGCCTGTTTACCGTGAAACTGCCTTACAATTTCATGAGCCAATCGTTTTTTAAGCTTCATGGGGTTCACCGAGCGAGTTTTCAGTTGCCCCTTGAACTCAGCGATTTCTTCCTCAGGAACGTCGGTTACTAGCTCAAAATAGTCCACAACAAGAGAGTCGGGGATGGACATCACCTTGCCATATATTTCTCGAGGAGGCTCAGCAATGCCTATGTGGTTTTTCAAGCTTTTGCTCATCTTCTGATGACCATCGGTACCAACAAGGAGGGGAACAAGGAAAACTTGCTGGGGAGGCTGTCCTATGTTTTGCTGTAGCTCTCTGCCCACGAGGCAATTGAATTTCTGGTCAATGCCACCGAATTCAACATCGGCTTTGATAGCTACTGAATCATAACCTTGAAGCAAGGGGTAAAGCAGTTCAGTGAGGGATATGGGGTTGCCAGACTCATACCGCTTGCTAAAATCTTCTCTGGCCAGAAGTTGGGCGACGGTAAATTTGCTGGTAAGATTAATCACTTCGCCTAAAGTGAACGAGGAGAACCATTCGCTTTGCCATCTGAGCTCTGTTTTATCCTTATCTACCACTTTGAAGAATTGTTCCATGTAAGTTTGAGCATTGTTCTCTATTTGGCTGGGTGAGAGCATAGGGCGGGTAGCCAACTGACCGCTGGGGTCGCCAATCCTGGCTGTCCAATCTCCGACTACGAGAGTCACTTTATGTCCCAGGTCTTGAAATTGACGCAACTTCCTTAAGCCTACCACATGTCCCAAATGGATGTCCGGAGCGCTGGGGTCAAAGCCTTGTTTTAGGTTTAAAATCCTTCCTGAGTTCAACAGCCTTCTTAACTCTGACTCAACGATGATTTCAGCTACACCTCGTTTTAATACAGAAGTAAACCTTGGATCGGTCATTTCAAATCTTTAGCGTTCGGCTGAGTTCACGCCGAAGCCTAAAATTGCCTCTACCTCCCGAATATCTTTTCGGATTTGTGCCTTTAGCTCTTCAGAAGAAGGAAAGCGCTGCTCATCCCTTAATTTTTGCATAAATTCTACCCTTATCTCTTTGCCATATAAATCCCCTTTGTAGTTTAACAAGTGGGTTTCCACATTCTTTTCTCCCTCTCCAAAGGTAGGGCGTGTGCCAATATTAGTTGCCGAAGGGAATTGCTTGTCATCTACCTGAGTAATAGTAGCATAGATGCCGTTGCCTGGTAATGCTTGTCCCGATGTAATCGGGATATCCAAATTAGCGGTGGGAAATCCCAAAATTCGCCCGCGTCTGTCTGAAGCGATAATTTTGCCTCCAATCTGGAAATAGTGTCCCATTAACCTTCTTACCTTTTCCATATCGCCCTGAGCTAATGCTTGGCGTATAAGAGTGCTACTCACTACTTCGCCATTGATTGTATAGGGAGAAATAACTTCCACGCTGAACTTCATTTCGCGTCCCAGTGCGTGAAGTAGATGAATATTGCCCTCCTGGCCTCGTCCTAAAGTGAAGTCGGGCCCCACCATAATGCTGCGCATTCTGAGATGTTTCTTCACTAGGGACGTAAACTCCTGGGCACTTAGCTGGGCTACCTCGGGAGTGAAAGTGAGCACTGCGACCAAGTTTATGCCTAGCTTTTGAAGGGATTTAACTCTGTCCTCCGGGTCGCTTAGCCAGAGTAGTTGATTATGCGGATGTAATACCGATTGGGGATGGGGATTAAAGGTAACTACTCCGCTAAGCAAGTTCTTCTCCGCTGCTTGCTGCTGTAATGTTTCCAGTAGGTAGCGGTGTCCGGCATGGACACCATCGAACACGCCTATGGTAAGGAGTGTTTCCCCTTGGGGACCTATATTAGCTAGTTCTTGCTCAATTTCCATGGTCTCAGGGTTTGATCATTGCGCTTGGAGCAGCTAGCTTTCTATTCCTGGCTTCGGCTATGGGTAGTATCTGAGACATCAAGAGGCGAAAGTTATCAAAGGTGAGCGATTGGGGGCCATCTGCAAGGGCCAGGTCAGGATTGGGATGGACCTCTATGAGCAGTCCGTCTGCCCCAGCCGCTACCGCTGCTAATGCTAGCGGGGGTACTAGATACCATTTACCTGTGGCATGACTGGGGTCGGCGACAATGGGCAAATGGCTGACTTTTTCGATAATTGGTATAGCACTAATGTCCATAGTATTACGGGTGTAGGTTTCAAAGGTTCTGATACCCCGTTCACAAAGAATAACCTGCTCATTCCCTTGAGCCAGAATATATTCAGCAGCTAATAACCATTCTTGGAAATTGGACGACAAACCGCGTTTCAGCAACACTGGCTTCTTCGTTTTCCCCACCTCGTCAAGCAAAATAAAGTTCTGCATATTTCTAGCTCCAATCTGGAGTATATCGGCGTATTTGGCTACTAAATCAACGTCGTTTGGCGCCATAACCTCGGTAATTATAGGCATCTGAGTTTCTTCGCCCACCTCTGCTAGTATTTTAAGCCCGCTTTCGCCTAATCCACGAAATTGATAGGGTGAAGTGCGTGGTTTGAAAGCGCCACCACGCAGTACAGTGGCCCCGGCTGCTTTGATTGCTCGAGCGGTGGCCAAAAGTTGTTCCTCGCTTTCTACAGCGCAAGGTCCAGCCATGACGACTATTTCATTGCCACCGATAGCCACTCCATTTAGTTTCACTATGGTGTCCTGGGGGTGAAATTCCCGACTGGCAAGTTTGTAAGGTTTGCTTACAGGTATGACCTGGTCCACCCCGGGGAGTAATTCCAGGGTGTCGCGAAGTTCCGGGAAAACTTTGCCCAGTACACCGATAACGGTATGTTCAATACCCTTTGATATGTGTGCCTTTAGACCAATGTCTTCGATTCTCTTCGCGACATGGCTGATTTCATCCTGGCTGCAGCCGGTTTTCATAACTACAATCATTTGTTGCCCCCCATTGGTAGTGACGTTTTGTCCTTTAACTTCTTCGCCTCTCCTAAGTAAGCGTGTGTGATTTCCTCAGGTTCTTTATCAGTGTTTACAAGCATCAGAATTCTCAGACAGCGGGGCAGATCGTTGGGGACGTTCATTTCATGCCCACAAAGCAAAGCCAAGTTGGGTGGCCATCCCAGCTTTCGTGTTGCTACAGCGGGAAATTCAGCATCTAGGTCTGGCGTAGTGGTGAAAAAAATGGCAGCTATGTTCTTAATTTCAATTTTGTTAGCCTGTGTCATTTTCACAAGCAGTTCCTCAGTTGCAGCCAGGATGCTCTCTTTATTATTCGCTGAAACTATGCTGGCACCTCTGATGCCACGGCACTGCACTTTAACATCTCCTCTTTTCAAATTGTAGCTAATAGCCTATCCCATTTATCATCATCCGTCAAGAAAGCTTGCCTTGACTGTGGGATAAGCTATCATAATTATATCTCGTGAACAAAAACCAACTGTTATACTACGCCCAGTTCGATTGATGTACAAGGCCAGATTCTAATGATGTTTTTACTTGCTATTTGTTTGCTTGGTATTAGCTTTACATGGTAAAGTGATAGTGGATATATTGCAGTTGCTGGCAATATCTGTGATTTCTGGATATGCAGAGAGAGGAATTTGAAGCTCTTGTAGCGAGGGCAATCAATAATTTGCCACCGGAGTTTCAGTGCAAGCTGGAAAATGTTGATATTGTGGTGGAAGATTGGCCAACACCAGGGCAACTGAGACAGGCTAGGTTAAGGCACCCTGGTCAGTTACTCGGTCTTTACCAGGGTGTGCCTCAAACAAGGCGAGGCCGCGGATATGGATTGGTTTTACCTGATAAAATAAGTATCTTTAAAAAATCCATAGAGGCGCAATGCAGTTTTAGCGATAAAATTGAAACAATAATAGAGGAAGTGGTACGCCATGAAATAGCCCATCACTTTGGCCTCGACGAAAAGACTTTACGCCATATAAAGAGTGAAAAACGCGGCAGTAAGTAAAAATTAATATTGCGGTGGCTTAATTACAAATTTACATAGATTCTCCCAAACCCGAATAGGAGTTTTGTGCTGTGTCAGGAGAGAAAAATATTGCCAATAGTTCGACCAAAACTACAGCTATACCCGGCGGTCTAGAAGGTTCCGAGAATATTTTTAGAAAAACTTTTCGGAGATACTTTCCCCTTATATTTATACTATGGATTCTTTTTGTGTTATATCCAAATCCTCTAAGCTTGGTCATTAGTATCCACAGGTTTATTAACCCCGATGTTAATCCCGATGCTGTTGTATTTATGCTGAATGACCTTCCTTCTGACCCTGTAGCTATAGAGCAAGCAATCCAGGCTCGAATATCTTATCGCCTCGATTGGGAGCTTTATGGAATGCCCTGGTATTTTCCTACAGTTGAGGAAATACTGGAGCGAGAGGAGGGAGATTGTAAAGCCCGAGCTCTTGTGTTAGCTTCTGTTTTGAAAGCAAAGGACATTTCTTCTCAAGTGAATTCATCTCCTGTACATGTGTGGGTGGACTATGAGGGTAAACAGGAGACCATATATGAGAATGATCAAATCAAATTCTACCAAAACGACCCTGAAACAGGTGAAAAACGATTCCAAATTCCTGAGATTGGTTTGGGCAAACTAATGGACTCTTGGCGGCAACAACTGTGGACCCCTATGCCCATCGATAGGCGGATTCTTCTATTTTCGGGATTAGTGGCTTTGATAGCAGCTAGAGTGATTTTGCGCAAGAAGAGAACTGCCCAGTAAGATTCTACTTTGTTATCTGCGTCTCGAATGTTTTCCGGTTGTCAGCCTGCTGTTATGGGTTAATCTGTGAACCCGGGTGCAGTCTTCAGTCCCCAATCTATTGACTTTTTTGCCAATGCGGGTGAAATTGTGGGAAAATCGGTAAAAATCAGCAGAATGCTGCTCCTTTACATAATTATACACTATT
>JAUWQP010000105.1 GCA_030611015.1 Chloroflexota bacterium
AGCATGCTTTCGCACCATTCTCGTGCTACAATAGATAATTAGAAGTATACCGCGAGAGGAAAACATGCCTACAGACAACATAATCATAAAGGGAGCTCGAGAGCACAACCTGAAGAATATAGATGTATCTATCCCCCGAGATAAACTGGTAGTTATTACCGGCGTCTCTGGCTCAGGCAAGAGTTCCTTAGCCTTCGATACCATATACGCCGAAGGGCAACGTCGCTACGTGGAGTCTCTATCTGCCTATGCCCGCCAGTTTCTAGGGCGGATTGAGAAGCCCGATGTTGATTATATTGAAGGGTTAAGCCCGGCTATCTCGATTGACCAAAAAGGACCGTCTCACAACCCACGTTCTACTGTAGGCACAATAACTGAAATCTATGACTATCTGCGCCTTCTTTTCGCTCGCGTTGGTCATCCCCATTGCCCCAGATGCGGACGCGAAATCTCCCGGCAGACAGTGCAACAAATTGTAGACAATATACAAGAAATACCCGCCGGCAGGCGAATTATGATTCTGGCACCGCTAATCAAAGACCGGAAAGGCGAACATCAGGCGATATTTGATGACCTACGCAAGGCAGGGTTTGTCCGTGTTCGCGTTGACGGGCATATTCATGACCTTTCCGAAGAGTTTGAACTGGACAAAAATAAGAAACACACTATTGAAGTGGTAGTTGACCGGCTTCAGACAGGGAAGACTGAAAACAGCCGTATTGCTGATTCAGTGGAAACAGCGCTAAAGCTTGGAGCCGGAGTTGTCCTCATCTCAATCATCGATGGAGAGGAATTACTCTTCTCCGAGCATTTTGCCTGCGTCCACTGCGGTATAAGCCTGGGTGAAATTGCCCCCCGCACCTTCAGCTTTAATAGCCCCCATGGAGCTTGTCCAGCATGCAGCGGACTCGGCGTGAAGCTAGAAATCGACCCTGACCTGCTCATACCCAACAAAGGCCTCAGCCTGACTCAGGGTGCCGTCCGCGCCTGGGGATGGTTTTCCTGGCATGTCAGAGAGCTCCAGGAGCTGGCCCGACGCTGTGGTTTCTCACTTCATACCCCAATTAGCGAACTCAGCCGGGAGCACCTCAACCTTATCCTCTACGGAGAAGATGGAGAGCTATTGAGATACCGAAATCGCTACGGACGAATCAGGGAGTATTACACCACCTATGAAGGCGTAGCTACCCACCTGGAGCGTCTGTATCGAGAAACTGAGTCCAACAACACCCGTGCTGAAATCGGGCGGTATATGGCTTCCTCCCCTTGTCCAGTTTGCCATGGAAAGCGGCTTAAACCTGAATCTCTAGCCATTACCATTAGTGGCAAGAGTATAATCGATGTAACTGAATTATCCGCCTTAGAAGCACTGCATTGGATACAGCTAATTAGCAGTGAACAGGACAGCAAGTCTCATCTAACACCGCATGAATTAAAGATAGCTCACCAGATCCTTAAAGAGCTAAACACCCGCCTGGGCTTCCTTAGAGATATCGGGCTAGGCTATCTAACCCTAGGCCGTCCATCAGCAACTTTGAGTGGTGGCGAAGCCCAGAGAATCCGCTTAGCTACTCAAATCGGCAGCGGTCTCATGGGAGTGCTCTATATCTGCGATGAACCCACAATTGGCTTGCATCCTGCCGATATTTTTCGCCTTATTGAAACGATGCAGAAGCTGCGCGACCTGGGTAATACAACTCTCATCGTAGAGCATGACGAAGCCATGATGCGCGCTGCTGATTACATTATTGATATGGGGCCTGGGGCTGGAGAGCATGGCGGCAAGATTGTAGCCACTGGAACATTGCAAGACATTATGAACTGCCCTGAGTCAATAACCGGACAATACCTCAGCCGAGCAAAACAAATTCCTCTACCGCAAGGATGTCGTTCTGGCTCAGACAGAGAATTAGTGATTAAAGGGGCTTGCGAAAACAACCTGAAAAATATTGATGTGCCTATACCACTAGGTAAGTTTGTTTGTGTAAGTGGTGTCTCAGGCAGTGGTAAGAGCACGCTTATTAATGAGGTGTTGTATAAGAAACTGGCTCAGACATTTTACCAGGCTAAAGATAGACCAGGGAAATGTGATGGCATTATTGGCGTTGAGAATATTGATAAAGTAATTAACATTAACCAATCACCTATCGGCCGTACGCCACGTAGTAACCCAGCTACTTATACCGGGACTTTCACCCCTATTCGGGAACTTTTTGCTACTGTCCCCGAAGCTCGTATGCGAGGTTATGCACCAGGGCGATTTTCCTTCAATGTTCGTGGAGGACGCTGTGAAGCCTGCCAGGGCGAAGGCTACATCCAGATAGAGATGCAGTTCCTCCCTGACGTTACTGTGTCCTGCGAGATATGCAAAGGCAAACGCTATAACCGTGAGGTCATGGAAATATACTTCAAAGGTAAAAATATCGCCGATATTCTGGACATGAGCGTGGATGAAGCCTTAGCCTTCTTCGAACATTTCCCCAAGGTTAGAAACAAATTAGAAACACTGCGAGACGTTGGCTTGGGCTACATACGTCTGGGACAGCCAGCGCCTACTCTTTCCGGTGGTGAAGCCCAAAGAGTCAAACTTGCCACTGAATTATCACGGCGCTCCACGGGCAAAACCCTCTATATCCTCGATGAGCCTACCACCGGTCTCTCCTTTGCCGATATAGCTTGCTTACTGCAAGTGCTCCAGCGCCTGGTAGATGCTGGCAATACAGTGATTATCATCGAGCACCACCTGGACGTAATCAAGAACGCTGACTATATTATCGACCTCGGTCCTGGTGCTGGCGATGAGGGAGGCTATATCATAGCCACAGGCACGCCCGAAGAAATAGCCCAGATTGATACCTCGCTTACTGGCCAATACCTCCGTAATGTACTCCAGAAGCAACAAAGAGAATATTCTTTAGCCACATAATAGCAATTTGCTTGGGGAGATAGTGAGTTCCCCTTGAGGAAGCTAACAAATTACTCGTATTACACCCCCTATATTGTACTTGTCATAGGTGAGAATTTGAATCGCAGCCCGGGAGACAGCGGGTTGCTGACTGTCCTCAAGTTTCCGCTCTCTTGGCATCCCTAGTCAATTCATCAACCGCTCTGGACGAGTGTCTAGTTGGCTAAGCCAGATCACGGAGGTTCTGCAGGCAATTGCCACCGAATTGACTTCTTCCTAGCACAGGTGTATTGTACGCGACAACGACAAGGTGTGCAATTTGAGAATACTTCTCGTATATCCTCAGTATCCAGACACATTCTGGAGTTTCAAGCATGCGTTAAAGTTCATTTCTAAGAAGGCGGCTTTCCCTCCACTGGGCTTATTAACTGTGGCAGCGATGCTGCCGAAGGTATGGGAGAAGAAGCTCATAGACATGAACATAACAAATTTGAGCGGCAGAGACATAAAATGGGCTGATTATGTCTTTATCAGTGCTATGGCTGTACAAAAAGAATCAGTCAGATATATTATCAACAAATGCAAGAGATTTAATGTCAAGATTGTTGCTGGCGGCCCTCTTTTTACTACAGGATACCAGGAATTTGAGGGGGTAGACCATTTTGTGCTCAATGAAGCTGAAGTTACCCTTCCACACTTTCTAAAAGACCTTGAGAATCAGTGTGCCAAACACGTCTACACATCCGACAGATGGCCAGATATCCGCACAACTCCTATCCCACGTTGGGAGCTTGCTGATATGGCGAGATATTCCTCACTGAGTGTTCAATACTCTCGAGGTTGTCCTTTCGACTGTGAATTTTGCGATATTACCGTACTAAATGGGCGGGTGCCGAGAACAAAAGATAAAGACCAGCTACTGAGAGAGCTGGATGCATTGTACGTCCGAGGCTGGCGAAGCAGTGTCTTTGTTGTCGACGACAATTTCATTGGAAACAAGAGGAAATTAAAGGAAGCAATCCTGCCAGCCATAATCGAATGGATGAAAAAGAAAAAATACCCCTTTGCGCTCTTTACGGAAGCATCTATTAATCTCTCTGATGATGAAAAGCTCATGCGCTTAATGGTCGAGGCAAACTTTAACACGGTATTTGTTGGTATCGAAACTCCAAACGAAGAGAGCCTGGCCGAGTGCGGCAAGTTTCAAAATACGAATCGCGATTTGGTAGCTTCGGTTAGGAAGCTTCAGAACCATGGCCTCGAAGTGCAAGGAGGCTTCATTCTAGGCTTTGACAGTGACCCCCACTCCATCTTTGAAAACCAAATCAGCTTTATTCAAAGAAGTGGGATTGTTACAGCAATGGTCGGCTTGCTAAACGCTCCTCCCGGTACGAAACTCTACCGCCGTTTAAAAAGTGAGAGTCGTCTCCTGCTAAATTTCTCTGGAGACAACACGGACTGCTCGATAAACTTCATTCCTAAGATGAACCACGAAACGCTTATCAATGGCTACAAGAGTGTTCTCGACACCATTTATTCACCCAAGCAGTATTACGAACGGGCAATAACATTCCTGAAAGAATACAAACCGCGAGCAGGAAAGCCTGTTCGCCCCCAGCTTCAGAATCTTGTAGCTTTTGCTAGGTCTGTGTGGATCTTAGGAATCAAAGAAAAGGGGAGAGAGTATTACTGGAGACTTCTTGCCTGGACATTGGCAAGACGCCCGCGGTTGTTCCCATTATCAGTGAGGCTTGCAATTTATGGATTCCATTTTCGGAAGGTTCTCAAAGGCCACACCGAGGCCTCGGCTTTGAACTAAATGCCTTTCCTTATTTTAAGTCGAGGTTTCTACTCGGTTTCGGCCATTTTGCTTAGCCCTATAGAGAGCATCATCAGCACGAGAAATGAGAGACTGCTTATCTTCACCTGGTTTATAGCTGGATACCCCCTGGCTTACGGTTATGCCAAACATATTCCCTTCAGAATCTCTCATCTCGGCAGCTTCAATCGCGTTCCTTAGCCGTTCAGCCACAATCAAAGCCGAAGACAAATCGGTTTCAGACAAAACAATGATGAACTCCTCCCCTCCATAGCGTCCCACACTGTCTGTGTTCCGAACATTCTGCTGCATTAATACGGCAACATTCTCCAGAACTTCATCCCCAATAAGATGCCCGTACTGGTCATTGACATTCTTAAAATAGTCAATATCCAGCATAATCAAGCTGAGCTCACCCTCGTAGCGCCTGACTTGCTTGATATGCTCGTCCAATCTGTGTAAAATCGCTCGCCTATTGTGCAATCCCGTTAGTGAATCAAAATTTGCCAGCCTTTCCAACTCATCCTGGTTGGCTCTGCTCTGCTGCATCAGTCTCCACTTCTCCAGCGCAGCATCAATTGCCTCCACCAACTTCTCTTTGGACAGGCTGCCCTTTGGCAGATAGCCAACTGCCCCCTCCTGAAGGGCCTGCACAGCCACTTCCTCACTTCCAGACCCGGTCAACATAACCACGGGAGCCATCCGTTTTTCAACGATTTCCGCAAGCCACTCCATTCCTGATTTCTCCGGCATTTCATTATCCATTAAAACCAGATCAATCCTGCCCTTCCCCAGAGCCTCTTCTATTTCTGCTTTTTGTCCTGCCTCCAGCATCACGATTTCCCTGTCAGCTACCTCCCTCAGGTAAGTTCGAACTAGCTTACGGTCTGCAGGGTCATCGTCGCAGACAAGGATTTTAAGCAGTGGCCGTTCTACTTTCAATACCATCAACACTCCTTGGGTGGTCTCTTACACAGCACAAACCAGT
>JAUWQP010000018.1 GCA_030611015.1 Chloroflexota bacterium
CTGGCAATCATCTGGGCTGTGCTGATGCCTGCCCCACCGGCGGCCATAGCACTAGAGTTATCCAAGGCCTCAAACTCCATGCTCTGGGGGTCAATGATGATGAAGTATTGGCACCTCCCAAAACGAGGGTCTACCTCAGCATCCAAACCAGGAGCTGTTGCTGATACTGCAATTTTCATGATGCACCTCTTTCTAGTTTATTCCGTCTCCAGTTCTTTTATTCTAGCATCTATTTGCTCCAATTGTCCCTTCATTGCTTCCGCCTGGCTTCTTAGGAAATTCAGCTCCTGCTCCCGGGTCATCTGCGGAGCATAGGGATCGGCTCCCGGCACTGCCCCCATGGGTGCTCCAGCATAACCATATGGCATAGCTCCCGGATAAGCCATTCCTCCATAAGGCACTGCCCCCGTAGGTGCCCCAGCATAACTATATGGTGCAGGCCCTGCATAAGGCATGCCCATTCCAAACCCGTATCCCCTTCCAAAGCCATATCCCCTGCCGAAACCCCAAGGACTGCAAAACCCTCTCCCTCCTCCCGTCATTGGGCCCACTCCACGAGGTCCTGTTCCATCAAATCCTGGCATAATTCACCTCCTTCTCAATTTAAATATTATATACACAAACCTCACTTCTCTACTTGCGAAGCTCATCCAGCCTCTTCATAATTACATCTAACTCACTCTCCAACGCTCCAGCCTGGTTTTTCAAGAAATCCAGCTCCTGCTCCCGAGTCATTTGCGGAGCATAGGGGTCCGCTCCTGGCACTGCCCCCATAGGTGCTCCGGCATAACCATATGGCATAGCTCCCGAATAAGCTGTTCCCCCATAAGGCATAGCCCCAGGGCTACCATAAGAGGGATAAGCCGGTGGGACAGGCATTCCTGCAGCTCCAACCGAGGAAATAGCCACATCTCGGCAATCCTCCTCTTCCCAGACCAATATAAGGCCAGGGGGGAGAGCTTCCTCTAAAGCCGAAACCCCATCCTCCTCCTCTGCCACCTCCTCTACCATATCCATTAGGCATTTTCTCACCTCCTTAAGAAAATCTAAAACTTACCACCGAGGGTACCCATAAGGTCCCCATCTCCGCCAACCACGACCAATACCACGACCAAAACCATAGCCCCACCTAGGCCATACCGGCGTTAAATTACCGTAACCATAAGGGTAGGGGTAACCAGGCATCGGGCTGGCAAAGCTTGGCGCGCCAAAACCAGCGCAGAAACCAGCGCCCCTTCCCGTCATCGGCCCTAGTCCCATCGGTCCTGTTCCATCTCCAAACGGCATCTCCATCACCTCCTTTCTTATTTTTTTCTCACCATCGCCGACCACCGCGAAATCTCTTACCATATCCTTTGCCTGCAGCAAACGGAGGCAAAGGCGTGGGCTGGATATTCCCGCTGAAGCACACCGGGCAAGACAAAGGAAGCCTCTGTGCCATTGCCTCAAAAGGCACATTCCACTCATGTCCATCATTGCCACATCTAAAGCGACGCTGGGCAAGCTCAAAATTGCCCCCTTCGATTTGAATTGTCTTGCCGTTAATCAGAGCATCAGCCAGATTTTTCCGAGCCGATTCCAATATCCGGTGGAAAGTCGGCCGGGAAATCCGCATCTGCTGCGCGCACTCCTCTTGCTCCAGCCCCTCCAAATCCTTAAGACGGATAGATTCAAGTTCCTCAAGCGAAAGGCGAACACCCTGCAAAGCATTCGCCGGAATCCCCACCGGCCTGAAAAAGCCTACACTCGGCAACTGAGCAACACATCGCAACTTCGCTGGCCTAGCCATTAAAAATCACCCTATTTCCGCTACGAATTTTGAACATATGTCAATAATAATGATAATAGACCCTGTCAAATTTGTCAAATTTTGACCATAGCCACCGCTTGGTGATACAAATTAAAATATGAATTGTGTAGAACTTTTCCCCAGCCTTTCCCACTGCATAGAAACCGCAGTCAGGGAAGAATTCTGGAATTCAGTAAACCAATATATGGAAAGTGGTCAGGAGGATAAAAAACTTGAGGAGAAGATTGAGCTTCTCAAAGCCTTCTTGGAGTCAGTGGACTTTAAAAAGCTCCGTAGCCAAAGCGAAAGATACTTAGTAGAGGGAAAGAAGGTCAAATTTGTAATTTCCTGGAAAGAGGGCACGCCGAGTTACGAGATGGTGGTGATTAAAGCTACGGATTGAGCAGCTATTCCTTCTCCTCTGCCGATGAAGCCCAAACCATTGGTGGTGGTGGCTTTGATTGTCACCTGTGTTGAATCTACACCTAAGGCCTGACCTATGCGTTTTCTCATCTCGGGGATGAAAGGGGAAAGCTTGGGGTTTTGCGCTATGATGGTAACATCAATGTTGGCCACCCTGAGTCCTTTGGCACTAAGCAGTTCACCGGTTTTGCTTAACAAAACCAGGCTTGAAATATCTTTATATTCCGGGTCTTGAGAAGGGAATAAGGTGCCAATGTCTCCCAAATCAGCAGCGCCACACAAAGCATCTATTATGGCATGAATTGCCACATCAGCATCGCTCCAACCCGACAGGCCTTTGTCATAAGGGATGTCAACACCTCCCAAAATTAGCCTTCGTCCCAAAACCAGGGGATGGCTATCACAGCCAATGCCAACCCTTAATTCTTCTTGCATTTGATACTTCCAGAGACAAGTTTTTCCACGATATGTCAATCACCACCCTCTATAATTTGCTCTTTACCACGGAAATTATCTACCTCATAACACAGTAGGAACAATCACATATTTTTGGCGATGATACGTGCTAACGTTAAATCTTCGGCGGTGGTCACTTTTATATTTCTGTAATCGCCCATATAAAGCTGCACCTTGTATCCCAGGCGTTCCACAGTAGTAGCATCATCGGTAACCTCTGCGGCGAGGTTATCATAAGCTCTGGTTATCATATCAAAGTTGAATATCTGGGGAGTTTGCGCTGCCCATAGCCTGTCACGCTGAAGCGTTTCCCCAATCAATCTCCCATCTGCAGCAAGCTTGATAGTATCCTTAACTGGCACTGCCGCTACAGCAGCCCCAATCTCCTCGACTATCTTCAGGCCATCCTCAATCAAATCCGGTGTCAAGAAAGGTCGAGCTCCATCATGAATCACAACCCAATCACAACCTTTCATGTGTCTTAGCCCTTCCCCCACCGAATCTTGCCGCCGTGCACCACCCGGGCATAAAATAACTTTAGACCAGCCCCTTTCTTCTTTCAACTTCTGCCCCCGCGCCAAATCCTTATCGCTCAATACCAAGACTATCTGCTGAACCAAGTTGGATCCCTGACAAGTATCCACAGCCCAGGCCAATAAAGGTTTCCCCTTTAGAGGAACAAAGAGCTTGTTTATACCCGTCATCCGCTGACTGGTTCCGGCAGCGACTATAACCACGCCTACTTTACCAAACACCGAATTCAAATCTCTAAACTCTGCTCCTGAAAAGTAAAATTCAAAGATAAAAAATTAAAATGACAAATCAAAATGCAAGAATTTTTTATTCTTGCCCTGTATTTTTGCCCTTTGCCCTTTGCATTCTACTCTCCCTTGTGAGTCCCAGCCTCAGAGCTTCAGCCACCGAGCCAGCCTCGATTAATTGAATGTCTGCAGAGTAGAGAGATTGCTTCACGTCGCTCGCAATAGTAGGGGAAAGCCTGGGCATAAGGCAGGATTTAAAGCCCAACCTGATGGCCTCAGCAATTCGTCTCTCTACATGTGATATCCCTCTAAGTTCTCCATTCAACCCCACCTCGCCCAAAGCAACCAAGCCTGAAATTGGCTTCGCATCATGAAAACTGGAAGCAATCGCTGAGGCAATTCCTAAATCAACCGCCGGCTCATTGACCCTTAAGCCACCAGTCACGTTGACTATAATATCCTGGTTGAAAAGCTTTAATCCAGCACGCTTAGTAAGCACAGCAATTATCAGCAGCAGCCGATTAAAATCAACTCCGTTAGCAATACGCCGTGGCGGGGTAAAATTATTAGTGGTAGTTAAGGCCTGAATCTCGACTAGCAAAGGGCGATTCCCTTCAAGAGTGGGCACTACCACCGACCCAACAATTCCATCCTTATATGCGGATAAGAAAACTTGAGAGGGATTATCCACTTCTATCAAGCCGCTATCGCCCATCTCAAATATTCCCACCTCATTAGTGGAGCCGAAGCGATTCTTTGCACTACGTAGCACTCGGTAATTACTAAATGGTTCGCCTTCAAAGTAAAGCACCACGTCAACGATATGTTCTAATGTTCCTGGACCTGCAATAGCTCCTTCCTTGGTCACATGCCCGGTGATTAACAGGGGCACATCATTCTGTTTCGCCCACCTCTCCAACCTCCACGTGCACTCCCGTACCTGGGAAATACTGCCTGGCATCCCGGCTACATCTTCTAAATACATAGTCTGAATGGAATCGATAATCGCCAATTCAGGAGAAAGCTCTTCCAAGCATTCTAATACGGCAGCTAAATCAGGCTCAGAGAGAAAGTATATCCCTTTGCCCCCTATACCGAGGCGCTCGCTTCTAAGTTTAACCTGATTAATAGATTACTCACCGGAGAGATAGGCGACAGCTTTATTATTATCAGGCATCATCGCCGAAATTTGGAGTAAAAGCGTGGACTTGCCTATTCCCGGCTCGCCGCCAACAAGCACCAGAGAGCCTGGAACTAAACCACCTCCCAGAACTTGATTCACTTCAGCAAAACCAAGGGGAAAGCGAAGAAAGTCACCCTTCTCTACTTGGGAAAGTTCCTGGGGTCTATTTCCGCTAGAGTAAGGCCGGCTGGGGGCGGCGCGGGATAGAGTGACCCTGGTTTCTACGAAGCTATTCCATGCCTGGCAATCAGGGCAGCGTCCTAACCACTTGAGGCTTTCTTTGCCGCACTGCTGACAAATGAAAACATTCTTGAATTTGGATTTGCCCCGCTCGCTAGATTTCAAGTCCCCTGGCCAAGATACCTAATACTCGATAACGGCTATCTTTTCCCCGGTCTTAACTACCTGCCCTGGCGAAACTGCCACCTCTATAACTGAAGCTTTTGCTGGAGATAATATAGGGTTTTCCATCTTCATAGCCTCTATGATGCAAATCACCCCGCCTTCCTCAACTGCATTACCCACGGTTACCTCAACGCGTACTATCTTCCCAGGTAGTGGCGCCTCGATTACTTCTTGAGCCATATTTACGTAGTCTCCTTGACCAATGGTTTCATTACAATTTCCTCTTCGACACAATCCACAACCACAGTATCTCCAGGCAGGAATTCGCCACGTAGCAAAGCCTCGGAGAGTGGATCCTCAACCAAATTCTGGATAGTGCGACGCAAGGGGCGGGCTCCAAAATCAGGGTCATAACCTTTCTTGCCTAGAAAATCCTTAGCTTCATCAGTTATTTCCAAAGTGACATTCTTCTCTTGAACGGAAGCGATAACCTGGTCAAGCATCAGGTCCACAATCTGGCGGATATGCTCCTCGCTTAAAGCATGGAACACGACTTGGGCATCAATGCGGTTAAGAAACTCGGGCCGGAATCTTTGATCTTTCTTCACCTCCCCCAGAACATTCTCCTTCATTTTCTCATACTCTGTCTGTTGTTTTCGTTCGCCATCGATATGAGCAGCAAAACCAATGGTCATATGACGCTTAATAAGCTCGCCACCAACATTGCTGGTCATGACTATGATGCTATTACGAAAATCAACCCTTCGCCCTTTGGCATCGGTCAAATGACCATCATCGAAAATCTGGAGCAGGATATTGAATACATTGTAATGCGCCTTTTCAATCTCATCGAGAAGAATAACACAATAGGACTTCCGCCTTACTGCCTCGGTTAATTGACCACCTTCCTCATAACCAATATAACCAGGTGGTGCTCCAACCAAGCGAGCTACATTGTGAGGCTCCATAAACTCCGACATGTCAAGCCTGACCAAAGCATCTTCGCTGCCAAACATGAACTCGGACAGGGCCCTTACCAATTCAGTTTTACCCACTCCGGTGGGGCCCAAAAAGATGAAAATACCGATGGGACGCCGCGGGTCTTTTAACCCAGCCCGAGCCCTTCTTACCGCCTTAGCCACGGTCTCTATGGCCTCATCCTGACCAATGATGCGGCGATGTAAAGCCTCCTCCATCTGCAAAAGCCGACTGGCTTCATCGGTGGTCAACTTCACCACGGGTATGCCCGTCCACATACTGACCACCTCGGCAATATCCTCTGGGGTAACCACAGGTCGGCCTTGTTCCTGCTTAACTTGCCACTCCTTCTCTATGGTCTCGATTTTCTCCATCAGTTGAAGCTCGCGATCACGCAACTCGCTGGAATATTCATACTGCTGAGCTGCTATAGCCGATTCTTTTTCCTTCCGGACACTTTCTAAAGCCCGCCGTGCCTCAGCTAAGCCAATGGGGGCACTCCCCCGTTTAATGCGTACTCGAGAGCTAGCTTCATCCACTAAGTCAATAGCCTTATCAGGCAAAAAACGGTCCGCTATATATCGGGTAGCCAGCGAAGCTGCTGCCTGCAAGGCTTCGTCGCTTATATCCAATTGATGAAATTCTTCATATCTATGTTTAATACCTCGCAATATATCCAAGGTTTCTTCCGTAGTAGGTTCAGTTACTAAGACAGGCTGAAACCGCCGTTCCAAAGCTGGGTCTTTCTCTACATATTTACGGTAATCATCCAGAGTAGTGGCACCGATACATTGTATCTCGCCACGCGACAACGAAGGCTTCAGGATATTAGAGGCGTCCACCGCGCCCTCAGCTGCTCCAGCACCTACAATAGTCTGCATTTCGTCGATAAATAAGATGCAATTACCGACAGTTTTCTCTTCCTCAATGACTCTCTTCAGCCTCTCCTCAAATTCGCCACGATATTTCGTTCCCGCCACCAGAGCCCCTATATCTAGTGCCACTATTCTCTTACCCAGCAACACCTCGGGAACTTCCCCAGCTATTATGCGCTGTGCTAATCCTTCAATAATA
This sequence comes from Chloroflexota bacterium, assembly GCA_030611015.1. Taxonomy (GTDB): domain Bacteria; phylum Chloroflexota; class Dehalococcoidia; order GIF9; family AB-539-J10; genus RBG-13-51-36. The sequence continues at coordinate 7,010 of JAUWQP010000018.1, forward strand.
GCTGTTTTGCCTACACCAGGTTCACCGATAAGCGCGGGATTATTCTTAGTGCGTCGACTTAGTATCTGAATTACCCGTTCAATCTCCTTGTTACGCCCAATAATAGGGTCAAGCTTATCTGCCCGGGCCAGAGCAGTTAAATCAGTGCCAAGTTGGTCCAAGGTCGGTGTGCGCGTGGCAACGCGACCTGCAGCTCGAGTTCGTATAGATTCCTGTCTCACAACCCGATTGACCTCCTCACGTGTTCGTTCCAGGGTAATGCCCAAACTCTCTAATACACTAAAAGCCACCCCTTCGCTTTCACGCAGTAATCCAAGCAAAAGATGCTCAACACTTATATAGCTGGAATTAAGACGACGTGCCTCGTCCACAGCAAACTCGATAGCTCTCTTTGCCCGACGAGCAAGGTCAACTCCTCCACTGGTGGCTCGATGTTCTCCTTTTCCAATTACAAATTCCACCGCCGCTTGTATCTTGCTCGGCGATATACCTAAATTACTCAAAACTTTGGCCGCGAGCCCTGATTCTTCCCCTGCTATCGCCAACAAGATATGTTCGGTATCGATGTAATTGTGTCCCAGACGCTGTGCCTCTCCTTGAGCGCGAGTCAGTACCCTGCGGGCTCCTTCAGAAAACCTTTCAAATCCTGTACTCATTTCAACCTTTGTCCTAGCTTAAGCTAAAGTATAGAGCATGCTACTCTTCTAGTCAACAATCTTGGCTTACTTGAACTAAAGAACAGAATAATAATATAATATCATAAAACTATTCTTTAAGGTTAATGAAATGTGGATCACTGGTGGTAGAGCAAAGGGAACTCGATTAAAAACCCTGCCAAGGCACTCCATTAGACCTACGACCAGTGTAGTGAGACAAGCTATATTCTCTCTTCTGGAGAACAGTACTACCAATTGGCGTCGGGTTCTTGACTTATACGCCGGCAGCGGTGCTCTGGGTATTGAAGCGCTCAGCCGTGGGGCAGAATGGGTTGATTTTGTTGACCACAGGAAAAGCTGCTGTGACGTTATCAGAACCAACCTGGAAAAAATAGGGGAACTACACCGAGCTCATATTTATTGCTGCAGTGTGAGCAAAGCAGTTAACTTCCTTAGCAATGATTATGATATTGTCTTCCTGGACCCACCTTACTCTGACTCTTCTATAAATCATTCATTTATAAGTATAGCCAAGTCAAATTTGCTAGGAAAAAATTCTACGATCGTGCTTTGCCACGCAAACCGCTTCCCCCTAAATTCCAACTATGACGGACTCCATCTAGTTAAACAACGCCGCTATGGTGATACTTTTATTTTTATATACCAAAAGGAGGTTTGACTATGACCGTAGCAGTTTATCCTGGTACCTTTGACCCTCTTACCTGCGGGCACATGGATATTATCGAACGAGCAGCAGCCCTGGTCGATAAGTTAATGGTCGGCGTCTATGAGCACCCTGCTAAACAGCCGTTTTTTTCTCTGGAGCAAAGGGTAAAGTTAGTGGAAGAGGCGGTAACCGGCCTGTCCAACGTCCATGTTAAAGCTTTTGCAGGGCTGGCTGTGGATTTTGTACGCGCGGCAGGAGGCAAAGTCATGATCCGCGGTTTGAGAGCAAACTCCGACTTCGAACGGGAATTTGAAATGGCGCTGATGAACAGAAAACTAGCGCCAGACATTGAGCTACTTTGCTTGATGACTAGCTCTCAATATCAATTTCTTAGCTCCACACTAATCAAGGAAGTAAGTAAGTTAGGAGGTTGTCTTGAAGGTATGGTTCCCGATCATGTGGCTTTAGCTCTCAAGGAGAAGTTTTCCATGCCTACTGGGCTCGCCATTAATAAAAGCAAAGTGTAAAATTAAGAGCTGAAAATTAAGGAGGTTATAGAAAGATGGCATATAAAATTACCGAGGAATGCATTAGTTGTGGTGCCTGCGAACCAGAATGTAAAAACGAGGCCATAACTGAGGGAGAGGAAATTTACATCATTGACCCTGACAAATGCACAGAGTGTGTTGGCTGGTTCGAGACACAAAAATGTGTTGAGGTCTGCCCTGTGGATTGTTGCATTCCTGATCCTGCCCACAAGGAAACACGGGAGCAACTTTTAGAAAAGTGGCGCGAGCTACACCCCGGCGAGACCCCAGCTGCCACTTAAGATAAAGCCTGTCAAATATTTCAGTAAAACGTATTCGTTTAATAATGCGTTCATCCTGCGCGTGTCTAAGGGTGAGCTAATTTAATCTTGAGTACCGCTCATGGTTCGACAAGTTCACCAAGAGCGGTTAATAAATATCTCTCAGTGAAGAATCATTTCCTGGATGTACTTAGGGAGATTTTTCACGTGACTCAAAAATGACATCTCACTGTAGGACCTTATAGCGACGTAACAATTATCACATTGGTTAGTTCTGGAAAATTTCTCTATCATCTCTTTACGAGTAGCGTATTTATTGCGGTGCAGTGAACAGGGAACTAGGCTCCCATCAGGCATTACGATAAGAAATCTTATGCCTGCCTTACAATTTGGCATGTGTCCTTGTTCAAAGAATTTCAAGGTATCTCGGAGTGTCAGTTCTGGGTTAGTTAGATAAATGCCCTGCCTTTTTAATATTATTAGTTCGTTGATGGCCTGGCGTAATATTTCCAAATCCTCTTCATAATTAAGGCAATAGTCCTTATTCCCTGTTCGCAGCGCAGTATAAGCACTATACGATATGTCTACACCCCACTCAACGGCCTTTTTTGCCAAAGGCAATATTTCCCTCACATTGGCTTTAGTTATAGCTGTGTTTAAGATAATATCCCGAAACCCAAGCTTTGCTAGACGGGGAAGACTTTGCTCCAAACGCGCATAGAGACCCGGCCGTCGTCGAAATTCATCATGTCGCTCATCAGGAAAATCAAGTGAGACGGAAAATTGATCCACTCCTGCTTTACGTAATTGTAGATAATTGCTCTCGTTTAGCAACACTCCATTGGTAACAAGTATCAAGTATTGTACCCCAGATTGCTTGATAGCCTTGACTATGGCTGCTATATCCTTACGTAGAAGTGGCTCACCACCAGAAATTTGCGCTGCAAGCGGTTGCAATCGTTGAGTTAAATCTCTGTACTCCTCCGGTTTAATTTGCCTTTCATCCTTTATGAACCCCCCAAGGTCACAGTGACGGCAATTACAATTACAAGAAAGCGTTACCTCATAAGATACTACTATGGGACGCTTAGCTATATAGCTATGTATGCCTCTCGTGACAAGCTTAGTCCCTTGTAATAGAGAAAGATGCGCCATTTATTATCTTCCTATTTGAAACCAATTACTGTGCAGTTATCCAGTTTTGAGGAGTATGCTAACATCATTTTGTTCATAACCTTACCCAACATAGATCTAGGGTGGAATAAATCTTTTAACGGCTCATACAATTTTAAATATTTCAGTATTGGTAAAAACAGCATAAGCAAGCTTATGGATTCTTTATAAGAGACAGAAGATATATTTCTGAACCCAATATTCTTGAGAACGGTCGTAAGAGTTTTCACGGTGAATTGGTTGATATGCAGCCTCCTTACATTCCACCACCTTTTCCCTAACATTTTCGCCGGTATTCCCTCAATATTTGGAGTGGATGCTACTAATAGCCCCTCAGGTTTGAGTATTCTACGAACTTCTTCCAGAATCATACGTGGGTATGGCACATGCTCTAGAACTTGCCACAGAGTAATTACATCGAAATGGTCTTCAGGAAACTGCAGTTCTTCAAAGGGCTTTGCTTCTACATCCAAGCCAAATTCTCTTCTCGCATATTCTACCGCATCCTGTGATAATTCAATCCCTTTAGTAATATAACCAGCTCTAGAGGCATTAAAGAGAAAGAAGCCTTCACCACAGCCGATATCCAGAAGATATGTGCCATTCTTATACTGTTTAACTAGCCCTACTTGTGATTCGGAAGCACGTAAACGGTTTTCCCGAATAATAGAAACATCGACACTTTTTCTTTGGGAGTATGCTTTGTTGATTTCACTTGCTTTGTAGATAGGATTTACATATATGAACTTACAACTCCGACATTTAACATGCCTTCCCCATCTCCCCCCAGGTATCATATACACAGTCTCCACTGCTCCCTGAAAATCATCAGCCTTCATATTAGACTCGAAGAGCACCTCAAAATCATTTTGCCCACAGCAGGGGCAGTTGCGATATTCAAAAGACGAATTCATTTTATACAACTCTCAAAGACGTTCAGCTTTTTTATAAGCAGCAGCCACAGCCTCAAGAAGAAGAGACCGAAATCCTCCCTTCTCTAACTGAAGAAGAGCCTCGGTAGTAGTTCCCCCTGGCGAAGTAACCATGTTTCTCAAATCAGCAGGGTGTTTGCCCGTCTTCTCAACAGCCCGAATGGAGCCAAATATAGTTTGTATTACCAATTCCTGGGCCGTATCCCGGGGCAAGCCAATATGCACGCCAGCATCGACGAGCGCTTCGATGAAGAGAAAAACATAAGCCGGACCGCTGCCGCTTAAAGCAGTGGCCATACTTAGATATTTCTCATCATCAACATAAATTTCTTTACCCAAAGCACCCAGTATAGCCCGGGCTAACTCTTTTTGCTTCTGCACAGTCTCAGCAGTCGCCGTCCAGATAGTCATTCCCACGCCAATTTGCGCTGGCATATTGGGCATGGCACGAACAACAAAGGGGTGATTTAAACCCTGGCATAAGCTGGACAGAGTTGCACCAGCTACTATGGATAGCACCAGCTGTTCGAGTGCTAAACCTTTTATCTCTCCAATTACCCTCGGTAGATTCTGAGGCTTCACTGCTAGAATAATCAGGTCGACATTTTCCACAGCCCTTCTATTATCAGCTAACGTGTTAACTCCATATTCCCTGCTCAATAATTCACGCCGCAAGCGATTGACATCGCTAACTACCATATCCTGTGGCGCAGCCACCTTTTTGGTCATAAGGCATTTGACCATCGCCTCCCCCATAGCTCCACCACCAACAAATGCTATCTTCATTTCTTTCTTTCCCATGTTTTTTGTGCTTCTATCATGATGCTATCACAATATTCACTACTCGCTTGGGGACATAAATGACTCTGGTAAGTTTCTTGCCATCAATATAAACCTTCACTCGCTCTCGACCCAGCGCCAGTTCCTTAGCCTCGGCTTCGCTTGTGGAAGCGGGTACAAGCATCTTATCGCGAAGTTTACCATTCACCTGAATGACCAAGGTAATCTCTTCTTCCTGGGCCAGCTCGTCGTCATACTCGGGCCATGCCTGGTTATGAATACTATAAGGACGCCCGCTCCTGGTCCACAACTCTTCGGTGAGATGAGGGGCGGTGGGGGCAAAGAGAAGCAGAAAATAGTTGATAGCTTCTCGCCATAAGTAATCTGAGACTGTTCCGCTCTCCTTAGCCTTAGATAGATAGTTTGTGAATTCCATGAGGCTAGCTAGCATGGTGTTGAAGTGGAATTTCTCCAAATCAGCAGTCGCCTTTTTAATGGTCTTATGGATTATGTGGAGGAATTCTTTCTCCTCCTCAGGATTAACAACATCCCGACAAGTCGGGATATAGTCCGTTGTTACCAAGTTCCACACACGGTTCAGCCAGCGACTGATGCCGACAATACCACTATCATTCCATTCTCCCCCCAGCTCCCAGGGACCAATAAACATGAGGTACCCACGAACAGCATCGGCTCCTAATTCAGCCACATATTCGTCGGGGGCAATCACATTGCCCCGAGATTTGCTCATCTTATCACCACGATAAATTATAGTCCCCTGATTGAACAGACGAGTAAAGGGCTCATCGAAGTTGACCAAGCCCATGTCCCTCAATGCTTTGATGAAAAAACGAGCGTAGAAGAGATGCATAACTGCATGCTCAGCACCTCCAGTATACGAATCCACAGGCAACCAAAACTTCACTTTGGCAGCATCGAATGGGGCATCTCCTGTTTCCGGACTAGTGTATCTCAAGAAATACCAGGAGGAACACATAAAAGTGTCCATGGTGTCAGTTTCCCTGCGTGCCGGCCCAGAACATTTAGGACAGGTGGTATTGACGAATGACTGGCAGTATTTCAGAGGAGATTCACCGGTAGGTTTAAATTCCGCATCGGGAGGAAGCAGGACAGGCAAATCCTCCTCAGGTACAGGAACTATGCCACACTTATCACAATAAATTATAGGGATGGGCGCCCCCCAATATCGCTGTCTGGAGATAAGCCAATCGCGAAGGCGATAAATAACCGTCCGCTTCCCCCATCTCTTTTCTTCCAATAGAGCACAAATTGCCTCGTATCCCTGTTCACTGGGTAAACCACTAAACTCCCCAGAATTTACCATTGTACCTGACTCGGTATATGGTTCCGTCAATTCCTCACCTGACCAATCCGGAGGAGCGATAACGACACGCACAGGTAGCTTGAACTTCCTGGCAAACTCCAGGTCTCGTTCATCATGGGCAGGTACTGCCATCACTGCTCCGGTACCATAAGTTGGTAATGCATAATCAGCAATCCAGATAGGCACTCTCTCTCCACTTAGGGGATTAACAACGTAGCTTCCCAGAAAAACTCCTGTTTTCTCCCTGCCCAGTGCTACCCGGTCATATTCAGTTTGCCGCCGACACCAAGTAATATATTCTTCCACTTCACCTTTGCGCTCCGGCATAGTCAATTGAGAAACTAAAGGATGCTCTGGAGCCAGGAGGAAGAAAGTCACCCCAAAAATAGTATCCGGGCGGGTAGTAAACACCTTTATCCGTTTTTGCTCTACACCCTCATGCTCCAGCCAGAAGGAAATTTCAGCGCCCTCGCTCTTGCCCACCCAGTTCTTCTGCATTGTCTTTACGCGTTCGGGCCAGTCTAGATGACTATGATCAAGAAGTTCCTCGGCATATTTAGTAATTCTGAAGAACCATTGCTGCAACTCTCTTTTAGTCACTGGCGTGCCGCACCTTTCACAAAAACCCTCCCCTACCACTTGTTCATTAGCCAGCACTGTCTGACATTTAGGACACCAGTTAACAGGCGCCTCAGCCCGATATGCCAAGCCAGCGTGATAAAATTTAAGGAAAAACCACTGCGTCCATTTATAGTAATCCGGCAGGCAAGTAACTAATTCGCGGTTCCAGTCATATATTGCCCCCATGCTCTTGAGCTGCCGACGCATATTCTCTATATTTTGCATCGTCCAATCATAGGGATGAATTCCATGGTTGATGGCAGCATTTTCTGCCGGTAACCCAAAGGCGTCAAAGCCCATAGGATGAAGCACGTTATAGCCCTGCATCCTTTTGAATCTTGCATAGACATCTGAGGGTGCCATGGCATACCAATGACCAATGTGAAGGTCTCCCGAGGTGTAGGGGAACATGGTCAGGGCGTAAAATTTCGGGCGCCTACTATCCTCCTCTACCTCATAAATATGATCAGCCGTCCACCTTTGCTGCCACTTCTTTTCGATTTCCTGAGAATTATATGTCTGAGCCATATTTGCTAAAGTTTAACCTAAGTCATGATGAATGAAAAGCCCTTCAGCCCCAATACAATGCATATGCCAATGAAATTAAGGAATCCGTCAACATCAAAGCTGTAACTCAAGCTCTTGAAAGGTACAAAGTACAATACAGGAGCAGCTACCTACAGGCAAGAAACGCCAATAAAATATATAGTATTTTGCCGCCATTCCCTATTACTGAAGACAAAATTTCATTGAGTAAGTTTGATGCTTCTCCCCTATCAGAAGCCCTGGAGCGAGTATATATTATCGGCGCACCCTCATTGAGAGAATGCAAATACCTTCAGCGAGAAGCCCAGAAAATTGCTCATAGACTTTTACATCTAAGATACGCAGACAAGGAAGCCGCGAACGATAGCCCGGGAAAGATAACAAACTCTGTGGTTTTTACTTTTTGAGACTATTCTCAAAAAGATGTCACTCTGCCCAGGAATAAATATTCCGTCAAAACTTACGCCCGCTTGCCTGCGGATTTCAAGCAAATACAGGGAACGTTGCTGGCAGCATGTAACTCTTCTAACTGCCCAATGTCAACTATGGGTGTTTACACTTTCCCTATTCTGAATACTTTTGTGCCACAGGCAGGACAGACACCCCGTGTCGCTGGCCTGCGGTTCTTGAGTACAACCTGGCTCGGGTTTCTTATCTCCACTTTTTTCCTGCACTTCATACAATAAGCTGTCGCCATCATGCCCTCCTTATAATTTCGTTACACTTATATTGTTACTACAAGAAGCAAACCTTGTCAATACCTTTCGGGCATCTAAAGCAAAATTTTTGAATTTTTGACTATTTTAGCAGGCCAGACAAGAACTAAAAATTATTTAGAGTCCCGCTGTGAAGTTATACGCGGTATGACGGTTAACATAAGCTGGAGAGCAGCTGCAGTGCCGTATTTAGTCGTTTCAGGCATTTCTCCTTTCCCAATACTGCCATGGTCTCAAATAATGGTGGGGCTGCAGTACGTCCTGTAACAGCTATCCTTAACGAACCGAACAATTCTCCTGTGCCTAAGTTTAGCTCTGTAGCCAGGGGGCGCAACACGCCCTCAAGCGTAGTGGCATCCCAGGTCGTTACCTCTTCTAATTTTTGCGAGGTAATCGTCATAGCCTTAGCAGCCGATTTAGCATCCCGTTTTCCACTTAAAAGCAAGCCTGTATCATATTTCACCTCATCAAGGAAGAAGAAGCTAGCAAGTCGAGGAACCTCAGCCAGAGTTTTGGCTCGCTCTTGAATGAGTGACAGAACCCGGCTGACGTAACTATTATCCAATGGGCGTTTTACTGATTCTGGCAAATCTTTATCTAGAAATGGCTTGGCTTGCTGGACAAATTCGCCCGGGCTCAGCGCACGCAAATAAACCCCGTTCATCCACTCCAGCTTATCTTTATTAAAGATAGCCGCTGTTTTGCCCACCCTTTCCAGAGAGAAGTGCTTTATCAACTCTTCCTGGGATAATAACTCTGTTCGGTCATCAAGCGACCAGCCTAAAAGCACCAAGAAATTGACCATCGCATCTGGGAGGTATCCCGGCGTTTGATATTCAGGGATAGTGGTAGCACCGGGTCTTTTGGACAGCTTGGCACGGTCAGGTCCCAGGATCATGGGCAAATGAGCAAATCGAGGAGCTTGCCAGTTTAGAGCCTGGTAAAGCAAAACATGGCGAGGAGTGCTGGAAAGCCATTCATCGGCTCTGAGGACATGTGAGATAGCCATTAAATGGTCATCTACTACATTAGCCAGGTGATATGTGGGATAACCATCGGATTTGAGCAGGATGAAGTCGTCCAAGGTATCGTGCTTAAAAGTTACCGGGCCATGAATCAAGTCGTAGAAAGTGGTTTCGCCTTCAAGAGGTGTTTTAAAGCGAATCACGGGAGTAATACCTGTTGCCTCTAACCGGGTTCTTTCATGTTGTGTTAAATCTCGGCAATGGCGATCATATTTCGGTGGCTGCTTACGTTTTGCCTGTTCCTGGCGCATCGTCTCTAATCGATCTGGAGAGCAGTAGCATAAATATGTATGACCCTCCTCAAGCAATCTGTGGGCAATTTCATGGTAAATGGGCAATCGTTGTGATTGGAAGTAAGGCCCTTCATCCCAGTTTAATCCCAGCCAGCGTAGGCTATCCACTATTACCTCCACTGCACCCTCCACCTTACGGGCAATGTCAGTATCTTCAATTCGTAAGATAAACTTGCCGCCGTGATGGCGAGCAAAAAGCCAGTTGAATAGAGCAGTCCTGATGTTGCCTAGATGTGGATACCCTGTAGGACTGGGCGCAAAACGAAGTCTAACCGATGTTTCCAACTCAGACTGCATTGCGCTATATTTTGTGTGACTTGACCCTTACTTAGAGAGAGTTTGATGTAGCTTTTTTAATCGCTCCAGATGTTTCCTGAGCCTCTGAGCAAGCTGCTCAACCTGGTTCAAGGCATTTTCAGTATCTTCCATCTCCGTGGTTATTTTGAACAAGGTTTCGCTTTGCCGCCCGCTTAGCCCGGCCTCAAAATCAGCCAATTCCTCTACCCCAGCCTCTCCCATTAACCTGGATAAGAGGGTGCTTTCTCTGTCCGCTTGCTCTTTAGCGAGTTCCTCATAGGACTTCATGTCATCAGTTTCCTTTCTTTTATACTGAGGATACCAAATTTTAACACACCCCAATCTCTTAAACAAGGCAGAGTAGTTGCCAGCGTCCGAAGCAACACCCATATCAATACAATGGGTTCTGCACTTATCTCCGCTTTTTCCAGAGCAAAGCCATGCCGACAATGGCAACAGCCAGCATGGCAATCGACACGCCGGATAGCGTGATAAAGAAGTTATAGGTGTCGACAAGATAACCGAGTAAGAACGTTATCGCCGGTCCGCCACGGCTGACCACGTAATAGAGGCCAAGCACGGTGGAACGTTTCTGCGGCGAAACGTGGCTGATGATATATGACTCCACCACCGGCGCGCCTGCATGCATGACGGTGCCCATAAGTAACAAGACGGCATAAAGGCTCACGTCCAGGGACACGTAATTGAGCAGGTAAATCACAGGCCCCGAGATAAGTCCAATGGCGATTATCACCGGAACCCTCCCCAAGCGGTCAGACAGGTGACCTCCCAGAGGGCTGCCCCAGATGCCCCCAAAATAGGCGATTGACAGTAGGGCAGCGCCCTGCTGTTCACTAGCACCAAGCACGTCAACCGTGTAGAGCGGGATCAACGTAAGCGTGGACTGGAACAGCACCCAGCTGGCGGTGCCAACTGCAATAACCGCCCACAGCCGGCGCAGGTCGACCGGCTCAGATGGCTCTATCACCGAAGTCCTGGCTCGCTTATCCCGGGCAGTGCCAGCATAACCCATCTTACCAAGGAGCAGGTAAAATATGATGCCGAAGGACAGAGTTGGGATGGCTATAGCGATAAATGTGCCCCGCCAGCCCAGAGCACTGGCAATGCCTGCCGCGATAAGTGGCGCCAGGAAAAAGCTCGCTGTACCACCCATCTGATGGATCCCCAGTGCTCTTCCTCGGTGCTCCGGTTTAACCGAGGCGGAGACCAGAGGTGATGCCGAGGGATGGTAACCTCCCCCCACCAGACCCATGACAACCAGCAAAAGTGCCATAACGATATAGTTCGGGGAAAGTCCAATCAGCAGACCGGCAACGGCTACTCCGGCCACGCCAATGGTAAGCAAGACCCTGGAGCCTAGGCGGTCAGCGGCCAGGCCCCCGGGAAGCTGGCTGATGCCGTAGGCAATACTATAGGCAGAGACCAATCCGCCTGCCTGGGTGTACGAGAGAAAAAAATCACGGCGGATAAAGGGGAGAAGAGGAGGAAGCAACGCCACCATCAGATGATGGCTAAAGTGAGCCAGTGCAAATAGCGGCAGCAAACCAGTGAGAAATGCAAAAAACTTGCTGCCCTTCTTAATTATTGCCACCTTTCCGTGGTGCTCGCAAACTTGGCCAAAACCAAAACGGGATTATGCACCTTTTGTGGCCTGTTGTCAAAAATTAGTTTCTTTCAATAGATTCTAAAAGGCTCTCTTGACTGCATTTTCAGAATAAACTACCCGAACAGTATCCCCAGTGAGTCTCGAGATTTCTTCGGGTAAACGAACTTTCCCGATGTCTGGTACGGAAACTCCTATTACTTGAATGGCATGAGGGCAAGTAATATAACAACACACGCTATTGGCATCAGAACCGGAGGGATATTGGAACCCAAATTACTCAAATATTCATGTATATTGCCGCTTTGCTCATCTGTGCAAATTTTTGCTATTTGAGGTATATTGGTTATTACTGTTTGTTACACTGTGGCAACTGCGATGCCTGACTTTAGAATAGTTTCCGATTTTCATCTTACCGGCGACCAGCCGCAGGCCGTGGACAACCTGGTTGCGGGTTTGAACAAAGGTCACCGAGAACAGACGCTGCTTGGAGTCACTGGCAGTGGCAAAACCTTCAACATGGCCAATATCATTGAGAGAACACAGAGGCCAACTCTGGTCATTTGCCACAACAAAACTTTGGCCGCTCAGCTAGCAACCGAGTTCAAGGAATTTCTTCCCGAAAATGCTGTGGAGTATTTTGTAAGCTACTATGACTATTACCAGCCGGAGGCTTATATCCCCAGCACCGACCTCTATATTGAGAAAGAAACTGCTATAAATGAGGAGATTGACAAACTACGGCATGCCGCTACCATGTCCCTCTTCACCCGCCGAGATGTAATCATTGTCGCTTCGGTCTCCTGTATTTATAGCCTGGGTGCGCCTGAAGAATATCGGAGCTTTGCCCTTACTATTGAAAGGGACAAATCCCGCTTTAACCGGGACAAGCGAGACAAACTGGTCCGCCGTTTGGTAGATATGCAATACGAAAGAAATGACTATGATTTCACCAGAGGCAAATTCCGCATCCGAGGCGATACCCTGGAAATTCAGCCAGCATATCAGGAAACAGCCCTCAGAATCGAATTCTGGGGGGACGAGATTGAGCGTATTGTGGAAGTTGACCCTCTAACTGGTGAAGTGCTGGCTCATCATGACCAAGTAGATATTTACCCCGCAAAGCACTTTGTTACCTCTCGCGAAAAGTTGCTGGCGGCAATCGAGGATATTAAAGTCGAGCTAGAGGAAATATTAAAGGAGTTAAGAAGCCAAGGCAAGTTACTGGAAGCCCAGAGGCTTGAGACACGGACTAATTACGATATTGAAATGCTTCAGGAAGTGGGATACTGCACCGGGGTGGAAAATTACTCCCGACATCTCCAGCGGCGGCCACCGGGAAGCACACCCTGGACCTTGCTGGATTACTTCCCCGATGACTTCCTGTTGTTCATTGATGAATCACATATGACCCTGCCTCAGATAAGGGGTATGTACCACGGTGATATTTCTCGAAAGCAGACACTGGTTGATTACGGCTTTCGCCTCCCTTCAGCCCTGGATAACCGTCCATTGAATTTTGAGGAGTTTGACAAGCACATCAGCCAGGTTATTTACGTCTCTGCTACACCCAAGCCCTATGAATATGAACGCAGCCAGCAGGTAGCGGAGCAACTAATCCGCCCCACCGGTCTATTGGAGCCTACCGTTGAGATTAAGCCGGTTAAGGGGCAAATCGATGACCTTATTTATCAGATAAAAAGCAGAGTAGCCAAGGGAGAGCGCTGTTTGATAACTACCTTAACCAAGCGAATGGCAGAGGAACTAAGCGACTACTTGAGGGAGATGGAGATTAAAACTCATTACTTGCATTCAGAGGTAGAGACTTTGGAGCGAGTAGAGATTCTCCGCGACCTCCGCCTCGGCGTCTATGACGTGGTAGTGGGCATCAATCTCCTTCGTGAGGGATTGGACTTGCCTGAGGTGAGCCTGGTAGCCATACTCGATGCCGATAAAGAAGGCTACCTCAGGTCAAAGGAAGCGCTAATTCAGACCATGGGACGTGCTGCCAGGCATATTAATGCCCATGTTATAATGTATGCTGACACTATTACTCAATCCATGCAAAAGGCGATAGAGGAAACCAGCCGCCGCCGTCAGATTCAAGAGGCTTATAATAAGGAGCACGGTATCACTCCCCAGGGAATCAAAAAGGCAATTAAGGATATAACCGAGAGAGTTCAAGCAGTAGCCGAAACAAGAGCTCCTTATAGGGTTACTCCTATTTCTAAAGAGGAAATAAGCCAGCGCATCAAGCAACTGGAGTCCCAGATGAAAGCAGCGGCTAAGAATCTGGAGTTTGAAAAAGCTGCCATGATTCGCGACCGCATTATCGAATTAAGAAAAGATGAGGAACTAGTTTCACCTATGATAAAACGATAATCGGGCAGTCGTTCCACCAGGAATCGAATCTACTTGAGACTACTCCCGTAACAGTTTAGCTTTTACAAAATCGCAATAGTTCAATTTTCCCCACACCCCCCACTAAAAAATTAGGGGCTCTTCATTCGCCTCTCCCCTCTCAAGATTAAGAGGGGAAATCCTGGAAAAACTGACCTATTATCTCCCCCTTTGTCCTGCCGATTGGAGAAAGCGTCCCATCCCGTCTCGCATTCCATTATAGTTTGGGAATGGTTAATGTGGCAACCTCATTCCACTGGCAGCCAGTCAGAATAGAGGATTGTGAACACAGTGCCAGTGCTTTGCATCAGATATCCGACCGACAAGAGCCGCCGAACAGACCAGGACTAAAGTAGCAGGATAACCGGTACAAATGGGTGATTGACACTTCACCAAACGTGAGTCATAGTATGGTATAGCTGGGTAGTTTTAGGAGAAGAAGATATGCCAGTTGTTATTAATGACGAGACCTATTACAGGACGGCCGAGGTTTGCCGGGCGGTTGGCATCAGCAGAAACACACTTTTCAGGTGGTTAAAAGAAGGGATATTTTACGACGTCGAGTATCGGGATTGGCGGGGTTGGAGACTATTCACCCCGGCTCAGATGGACATCATGAGAGCCAGGACCAGCCAGGTTACAGAAATAAGTCGGAGAAGCTAAGCAGGTGGACACATGAGATCAGTGGTCTCACAAACAGAGATAGAAGACTTATTCGAGATTCTGGGTAGCAACTTACCAGTTGGGGTTTGCATCATACAGGATGAAAAGTTTCGCTATATCAACCCTAACTTCTTGATTTACACCGGTTATAGAGAAGACGAATTACTGGGCAAGGATTTTTTAACGATTGTTATTCCTGAAGATAGGGAGATGGCCAGAGAAAATGCCACAAAGATGCTGAAGGAAGAACCTGCTTCGCCATACCAATTCAGGGTGGCTTGTAAGGACGGTAGCAGTAAGTGGGTAATGGGAGCAGTTCGCTCCGTCCAGTACCATGGGAGAGAAGCAATTCTGGCAATCTACATGGATATCACAGAGCGCAAGCAGGCAGAAGAGAAATATAAAATACTTGCCGCCCATTCTGCTGATATTATCTACAGACTAAGGTTAACGGACGAGCATTTTAGTTATGTAAGTCCGTTCGTTGAGCATATGTTGGGCTATACAGTCCAAGAGGCACTAGCTCTACAGCCAAAAGATATACTTACCCCAGAATCATATGAAATACAAAAGAGGCAGATGCTCGAGGACCTTGAGAATGGTGTATCGCAACGTACTCTGCAGCTTGATGCTGTTCACAAAGATGGGCATATTATCCCGGTTGAAATACATGCGAACTTTATCAGCGACGAGACCGTGCAGCCAGTAGAAATCGTTGGTGTTGTGCGCGACATCACCGAGCGCAAGCAGGCAGAGGAGGGAATTAGAGTATTCTCCGATACTATTGCTTCGTCCATCAATGCTGTTGCCATAGCTGACCTTGAAGGTAATCTAACCCATGTAAACAAGTCCTTTCTCAGAATGTGGGGCTACGATGATGAGAAGGAGATTCTAGGGAAGAATGTTGTAGAATTCTGGCAGGTAGCAGAAGAAGCTGTGGAAGTAATGCAAAAAGCACTCAATAAGGAAGGCTGGGTAGATGAACTAGCCGCCAAGAGAAAAGACGGCTCCATCTTTGATGTCCAGCTTTCATCAAGCGTGGTTAGAGATGAAGCTGGCAGACCTATTTGCAGGTCGTGCTCTTATGTTGACATCACCGAGCGCAAGCAGGCTGAGGAGGCAATGCGACAAAGTGAGGAAAACTATAGAGCTTTGTTCGATAGCGCAGTCATCGGCACAATTGTTCTGGACGCTGAAACTATGAAAGTATTGATAGCTAATCAAGCCGCTGCCAAAATACTTGGATTTAGCTCTGTAGAGGAAGCTCTGAAAGCAGATCTGTTTGACTTCGTTCTTCCAGAGGACAAGGAGAGAGTTTCTGAGCTTGCTGAGAAAGCTTTGTTTGAACAAAACGCGCAGCTGACTTACGATCTTAGGATATTGACCAAGGATGGCAGAAAAATATGGATAAGTGCGACGGGTGCGAAGATTGTGCATCAGGGCAGATTGGCAGGTTTAATTTCTTTTACAGACATCACCGAGAAAAAGCAACAAAATGAGAAGTTTATGCTGGCTGACCGGCTGGCTTCCATTGGTGAACTGGCAGCCGGCGCCGCCCACGAACTCAACAACCCTCTCACGAGCGTCATCGGTTTCTCCCAGTTGCTCATGGAGAAGGATATATCAGATGACATCCGCCAGGATCTGACTTTTATCTATAGCGAGGCTCAGCGCGCCGCTAATATAACGAAGAATCTGCTCGCCTTCGCCCGAAAGCACAAGCCCGTGAAGCGGCTTAACCAGATAAACGACATTATTGAAGACGTACTGAAATTACGCACCTACGAGCATAAAATACATGATATCAAGGTCGAGAAACAACTTGCCCCTGACCTTCCGGAAAGCATGGTTGACCATTTTCAGATGCAGCAGGTTTTCTTCAACATCGTTATCAACGCCGAATATTTTATGACTGAGGCGCATGACAGAGGGACCCTGACCATTACCACCGAAAATCATAACGGTACCATGAGGATTTCATTTGCTGATGACGGCCCGGGTATCCCACTGGAAAATTTGAGCCATATATTCAACCCTTTCTTCACCACCAAACAAACAGGTAAGGGAACCGGTCTTGGCCTGAGCATCTGCCACGGAGTAGTATCCGAGCACGGCGGGCAGATATATGCCCAGAGTCAGCCGGGTGAAGGAACTACCATTTTTGTCGAACTGCCCATTAACGGTAACCATATTGAGGGTATGCTATGAAACAGGCCAACGCCAACGGGAAAAGCATTCTAGTGCCAGGAACATTACTTGTCGTCGATGACGAAACTGGAATCAGGAAACTCCTTCGCCATAAATTATCACGGGAAGGCTACCGGTGCAAGGAAGCGGCTACCGCTGAGAAAGCTCTGGAGGTTCTAGCAACCAATTCGATTGATCTGGTTATTCTGGATATAAAGATGCCCGACAAGTCAGGAACCGAGCTACTCCCTGAGATAAAGATGGGCTACCCTGACACAGCAGTCGTTATGGCTACGGTTATTTCTAAGGTTAGTGTTGCCACTCAATGCCTGAAGCAGGGCGCCGACGACTACATCTGCAAGCCTTTTGACCTGGACGAAGTTACCCTGAGCATCCAGAGGGCTCTCGAGAAAAGATCTCTGCAACTCAAGATCAAGGAGTACCAGCAATACCTGGAGGATAAAGTTGAAGAGCAGACGCTAGAGATTAGAAAGCTTTTCCTTGGTGCCATCGAGGCACTAGCATCTGCCCTCGAAGCTAAGGACAGATATACTGGTGGGCATTCCCGCCGGGTAACCGAGATAGCGCTGGCTTTAGGCACTGAACTTGGCTTATCCGCAAAGGATATGGAAGACTTGCGATGGGGAAGTTTACTCCACGACGTCGGGAAGATTGCAGTTGACCCGCGTATCCAGAATAAGCCCGACAGCCTGACATCGGAAGAGTACGAGCAACTTATGACTCATACTCACGTCGGCGCCGACATTGTGCGGCCAGTGGTTAATGAGAGCATAACTGAGATTATTGAGCATCACCACGACCATTATGACGGCTACGGGGTTCATCAGGTTGTAGCAGGCACAGACATACCGCTGGGAGCCAGAATCCTCGCTGTAGCCGATGCTTATGATGCCCTGACATCCGACCGACCATATCGGACAGCAATGTCGAGAGAAGAGGCTCTGGATGAAATCAAACGTTGCATGAGGACTCAATTCGACCCTGTAATAGTCAATGTTTTTCTCGGAATGATGAGTGGAAAATCGAAGGAGCGCGCTCGACCCTATCGAGCTCGGAACGCAGTAACTACCAAGCTTAATGTTGATTAAACATTACTAGATTACCGGGTGATTAGAATGGAAGTGAATGAACTCCTTAAGTTAATGGTAAACAAAGGTGCTTCAGATTTGCACCTCACGGTGCCAAGCCCACCGGTGCTCCGTATTGATGGTGAGCTTATACCACAAGAAGATTTTCCGCCACTAACCGCCAAAGATATTGAAATCGTCCTGGAACAGGTGTCTACCGAGGAACAGAGGGCGGTTTTTGATAGAGAATGGGATCTGGATTTTGCCTATAGTGTTCCCGGGTTAGCCCGATTCCGGGTTAGCGTATTGCGACAGAGAGGTGTCATGAGCCTTGCCTTCCGGTCTGTACCATTTTATATCCCGTCTATTGATGAATGGGGACTACCCCAAATTTTCAAGGAACTTATACTTAAGCCGCGAGGACTTATTCTGGTAACTGGTCCTTCTGGTAGTGGTAAGTCAACTACTCTAGCAGCGATGCTCAGGCATCTTAATGATAATGCAAAACGAAGTGTTATTACTATTGAGGACCCTATTGAATTTATATTCCGCAACAAAAAATGCCTCATCCGGCAAAGAGACCTGGGGGATGACACCAAATCATTCGCCACCGCAGCAATACACGCTCTCCGCCATGATGCGGACGTGGTTGTCATCGGGGAAATGCGTGACCTGAACACCATAAGTACAGCTATCACAGCTGCTGAGACTGGGCACCTGGTGCTCGCTACGCTACATACTGTCGACGCTCCCCAGTCTATTGACCGCATGATTGACGTATTCCCTTATGGTCAGCAACAGCAAATTAGAATACAATTGTCACAAGTAATAGAGGCGATAATATCCCAAGCTCTCCTCCCCCGCATTGATGGAGGGCGAATAGCCGCCTTTGAAATAATGCTGGCCAGCTATACGATCAGAAAATATATTCGTGACGGGAAGGTCTTCGAGATACCTGTTACCATGGAGGTGAGTAACCCAGAGGGGATGCAGACTCTAGACCAGGCGTTGGCTGATTTGGTAAAGAGGAAGCTAGTCACGCTAGAAGACGCCTTGATGAAAAGTAGGGACCCGGCAAAATTGCAGAAGCTTCTTCAATCCCAGGATGAAGCAAATGTGCTTCAAGGCACTGTCCGTAACTTAATAGAAAAATAGG
>JAUWQP010000067.1 GCA_030611015.1 Chloroflexota bacterium
AAGTGGTTTCTGGCTTCGATCCTCTTTGCAAAGAGGATTTCCTCCGAAGTAGCCAAAAAGACTTACCGGGAGTTTGAAAAGGAGGGAATTGTAACAGCCGAGGGCTTTACAGAGGCTGGCTGGGATAACCTGGTAGAGGTATTAGACTCCGGTGGCTATGTTCGCTACGACTTCTCCACTGCGTCAAACCTGCTTGAAATAGCAGCCAGTTTAAGGAAAAAATACGGCTCGTTGGAGGCCCTATACACTCAGTCAAAGGATAGCCGGGACCTGGAGAAAAGACTACTTGAATTTAAGGGTGTGGGGCCAACCACGGTGAATATTTTTCTAAGGGAGCTAAAGACGGTCTGGGAAAAGGCAAGACCACAGATTTCCCCCCTCGCCAGGGAAGTTGCTTCCAGGCTTGGACTTGACGAGGAGGAACTGGAACTCCCTGCCATGGAGTCTGCTCTGGTAAGACTGAACTTAGAATTTTGCAAGCGTAGAAGATGCTCTAGCTGCCCCGTTAGGGAAGAGTGCCAGGAGGCAGGGGCTACCTAAAAGTTACAAAATGGCTTATTGTTGCCTACAACACACTGTGTGATAGTACTGGCATTTCATCCCATGTACGCCCCCCAAGTTCTCTCCCCGTCTTCTTTTTGTTTATGCCCCCCCATTGCTTGAAAAAGAAAGGTACCTTCGCCTCTTGACACTGATTGCAAATATCAACTACCCAAGATGCTTCCATCGCCCGAGACCTAGGACCAGATTCACCTCCCACAATCACCCAATCAATTCCCTCCAAATTGAGGTTAGGAATCGGCCCAAGAAGAGGTTCTAGAGAGAGAAATTTGACTTTCGCCCCCGTTCTACGTAAGTGGTCAATCCTAAAGGTATAGTCTTGGTTCTCTACGCTCACGCCTATCCAGATGTATGGCATCCATGATATTTGTGAGCTTAGGTTAAGCAGCCTTTCTGACCTCTTCGTTAGAACCTGAAAGCAATGCCAATCTGCACGCTTCATAATATCAAACATATGAAAGATAAACTCTTCAGGTACTTCTTCGTGGAATAGGTCGCTCATTGAATTAACAAATATGGTCTGTGGTTTCATCCAGTGTAGTGGCAGTTCAAGCACATGTTCATGAATTGTGATTTTAAAACCGTTAGCGTAATTACGACTACCCATTGCTTGCAGCCGTAGCGCCATTCTCTCTGCATAACAGTTCTTACACCCCGGGCTGATTTTGGTACAGCCCGTCAGCGGATTCCAGGTTGATTCAGTCCACTCTATTGATGATGATATGGCCATTACCTCTATCCTCTCCCACGGTATTTGTTAAAAATGTCTGATATGATGCTAGCGGCCACTGGTTTCTGCGAAGCAAAGAATAGATAATAAACAACAGCATGTCTAGAATTTCTCATAGGTAGTGGCTTGGGAACATATTTGAAACCAGCTACATCCCGAAGGCGCTCCTGAAAGGCTGAGGCAATTGTCTCGTTATTCTGTTTGACTTGCCAACCGAACAAGCTGGTTTGTGTACTATAAGCCTTTTCTTTCCACGATTCATCCCCCCAATAATCGTTCATCCGTTGGATGTTTACCTGTGGGACGCTTTCTGGATTCCGCCAAAGCACATTTCGATTAATATCTGCAATTGGGAAGTTTAGGAACATATCTATACTCTTCTTTTGCCCGGCAGTCTGAATAACCTCCCATTTCAAATGTAGACCATACGGGTCCAGAAGACAAAGACCTCTCTTATAGTCAGTAAAACTCACTTCTGGGAAAACATCTCTTATTAGTATGGTGTTACAGTCACCGTAATGGATATGGGCTTCCGGTCGTTGTGCTACAGCCATAAGCAATTCATTTACTTTAGCACTGTCAATGTCAATAAAGTGATATTCTCTAAATGGAGGATGTATATCTAAAGCAATCTGAGGACTACCAAGTACAAACTCCCCTGTGTCTTTGTATATGTGTTTACCGGGTCCCGCAAACGCATCGATGTATACATGGTAAAAGGAAGGATTACGTTGAGTAGACAAGATTTCCGAGTACGCCTTAGCATAGTCTCTGACGATTTCAAGCTTGATTATGGACCAGTTGCCTATTCTGTCGTATTTCAACTTCATTTCAGCTGGCATTATATATTTGATAGATAGAATTAACAAGTTACTCAGAAATAAACAAGATGACGAAGTGTGTACCGATGTGACCAATACCCTTGGTCTCTATACTCTTTACCTTGATAATATTCAGACACACTTGACAGCCACTATAGCAAAGGCTAGAGTTTAGCATAAGTAAGATTATGCAAAGCTAAAGCGTAAGGCGCCAGCATGAAACCAGAGGAAAAGGCACGGCAGAAAATCGACCAGCTTTTGAATGAGGCAGGCTGGGTTGTCCAGAATATACATGAATTGAATCTTGGGGCAGCTCTGGGAGTAGCTATCCGTGAATTCCCCCTCGAATCCGGCTATGCCGATTACTTGCTATTTGTAGAAAGGGAAGCTGTTGGAGTAGTGGAGGCAAAGCCGGAAGGCACCACACTGAGTGGTGTGGCCGAGCAGTCTGCTAAATATGTGGCAGGCCTTCCTGAAAACCTCCCTCACGTGCAGGAGCCGCTCCCCTTCGCCTATGAGAGCACGGGAATAGAAACCTTCTTCAGGGACTTGAGAGACCCAGACCTCCGTTCCCGCAGAGTCTTTGCTTTCCATAAGCCGGAAACACTCTATGAATGGGCCTCGCAGAAAGAGACCCTTAGAGCCAGACTCAGAGAGATACCTCCGCTTATCACGGAGGGCCTATGGGACTGCCAAATCCAGGCTGTTGAAAACCTGGAAAATTCCTTTGCCAATGCAAGGCCAAGGGCGCTCATACAGATGGCAACTGGTAGTGGTAAGACCTATACCGCCGCGAGTTTTGTCTACCGCCTGATTAAATTTGCTAATGCACGAAGGGTGCTTTTTCTGGTCGATAGGAGCAATCTCGGGCGTCAGACATTGAGAGAATTCCAGCAGTATATAACCCCTGACGATGGCAGAAAGTTCACCGAGCTCTACAATGTCCAGCGCCTCACTTCCAATACCCTTGACCCGGTAAGCCGTGTTTGCATTACCACCATCCAAAGGCTTTACTCTATGCTCAAGGGGGAGCCAGAATTTGACACCGAAATTGAGGAGCAATCCGGTTTTGATACCTTACCACAGGACATTCAGCCAGAGGAGGTGTCCTACAATCCCAAAATTCCCATAGAGACCTTTGATTTTATCGTGACTGATGAGTGCCATCGCTCCATATACAATCTCTGGCGACAGGTGCTTGAATATTTTGATGCCTTTATCATAGGGTTGACGGCAACGCCTTCAAAACAAACCCTCGGCTTCTTCAACCAGAATCTGGTTATGGAATACAGTCACGAGCGTGCCGTTGCTGATAATGTAAATGTGGGTTATGAGGTTTACCGGATAAAAACTGAGATAACCGAAAGAGGCAGCAAAGTTGAAGCAGGTTTCTATATAGATAAGCGTGACAAGCTGACAAGAAAAACACGGTGGGAATTGCTTGATGAGGAACTGGAATATGCCCCCGCTCAGTTAGACCGATACATAGTGGCCCCCGACCAAATAAGAACAATTATCCGAACTTTCAAGGAGAAGCTCTTTACCGAGATATTCCCAGGTAGGGAATGGGTTCCGAAGACCCTTATCTTTGCCAAGGATGATTCCCATGCGGAAGATATCGTGCACATCGTCCGAGAAGAATTTGGCAAGGGAAACGAGTTCTGCAAGAAAATAACCTATAAGACTACTGGCGAGAAGCCTGAAGATTTGATTGCCAGTTTTCGTAATTCCCCCAACCCACGTATAGCGGTGACGGTGGATATGATTTCAACCGGCACGGATATTCGCCCTTTGGAATGCCTTTTATTTATGCGGAATGTAAAATCCAGAGTCTATTTTGAGCAGATGAAGGGGCGTGGTACCAGAACCATATCTCCTACAGATTTCAACGCGGTTACGCCGGATGCCACTCACAAAACACGCTTTGTAATAGTGGACGCCGTTGGTGTATGTGAAAACGATAAGACTGACTCAAGGCCGCTTGAGCGCAAAAGAAGCATGCCCTTTGAAAAGCTTATCTTGTCCGTTGCCCTGGGCAACCGGGATGAAGATACTCTTACTTCACTGGCTGGTAGGCTGGCTACCATGGACAAAGAAATAGATGTAGCGGACAAGAAAGAAATTAAAGATGCTGCGGAAGGCAAATCCCTAAAGCAATTAGTCAACAGTTTGCTGGACGCAGTGGATGCAGATAAGAAACTGGAAAAGGCCAGGGAGTTTTCGCATACAGAAGCGCCGACACAGGAGCAGGTAAGAAGTGCCTCCAGGGAACTGGCAAAAGCCGCCTGCGCTCCTTTTGACAATCCAGGCTTGAGAAACACGATACTTGAAATCAAGAGAAGAAGTGAGCAGATTATAGACACGGTGAGCAAAGACAAGGTAATTCTGGCCGGGTTTGATGAACAGTCCAAAGAGAAAGCACGAACCATCGTTAATACTTTCAAGAGGTTCATTGAGGATAACAAAGACGAGCTTACCGCTTTGCAGATTATCTACGGCAAGCCTTACGGGCGGCGCTACCTGACATACGAAGAAATAGACAGCCTCGCTAAAGCGATAAATAAACCTCCCTACTACATGACGCCTGAGCTTGTCTGGCAGGCGTATGAAAAACTGGAGAAATCAAAGGTTAGAGGTGCCGGGCCGCAGAAACTACTGGCTAACATCGTGTCTCTAATCCGCTTTGCCATTGGCGGAAGCGATGTCCTTGAACCCTTCCCAGATATAGTGGAACGCAATTTTAACGCCTGGCTGGCACAGCAAGCTGAAGCAGGACGAACATTTACGCCGGAGCAGATGGATTGGCTTGTAATGATAAAGGAGCATATCGCTACGTCGGTGAGCATTGGCGTAGATGACTTCGAGTCCGTGCCTTTCTATGAGAAGGGCGGTGCGGTGAAAGCTAATAGTTTATTTGAACAGCAGCTGGACAAGCTCTTGGAGGAACTGAATGAGGTACTGGTAGTGTGATAGATAGGAACAATAGACTACCACAACTGCCAGAGGGATGGATGTGGACTAAATTAGGAGATATTGCTCAAATTATTACTGGTAACACCCCACCAAAGAAAAATCCAGACAATTACGGTAACGGTATCCCATTTGTGAAACCACCCGAACTGAATGACTGTGTAATAACTAGTAGTGAGGATAATTTATCTAAAAAGGGAGCAGCAATTGCAAGAGTTTTACCACCAAATGCTGTTTTAGTTTCTTGTATCGGTATTCTTGGTAAGACTGGTATTAGTGGACTCAGTATAGCATTTAATCAGCAGATAAACGCGGCTGTCTTCAATAGTGGTATTCTTCCCAAATACGGATTCTACTACTCTCAAACTTTGAAGAATTGGTTATATAGTGTTGCATCAGCAACAACACTACCGATTGTCAATAAATCTAGGTTCGAACTAGCACCTGTCCCCCTTCCCCCACTCCCCGAACAGTACCGCATCGCAGCCAAGATTGAGGAGCTTTTCACCAAGCTGGATGCAGGCGTGGAAGGGCTGGAGAAGGTAAAGGCCCAGTTAAGGCACTACCGCCAGGCGGTCTTAAAGTATGCCTTTGAAGGAAAACTGACAGAAGAATGGCGGGAGGCATACAAGGGACAAATAGAGCCTGCCTCTGTGCTTCTGGAGCGCATAAAGGAAGAGCGAAAAAAGAATGCAAAAGGTAAGCTCAAAGAACTGCCCCCATTAGATACATCAACTTTGCCGGAATTGCCGGAGGAGTGGGTGTGGACGAGGTTTGGAGAGACAAGTTTTGTTATAACAAAAGGCTCTACTCCTACTTCATATGGTTTTAGTTATGTTAAAGAAGGCATTTATTTCATTAAGGTAGAGAACCTAGCAAACGGCAGAGTCAATAAACAGTCCATAGTAGAAATGATAACCGGAGATGCCCACAATTACCTAAAACGTTCGCAACTAGTTAAGAATGATGTTCTCTTCTCTATCGCTGGAACAATAGGGAGGGTTGGTGTAATAAATTCTGATGACATACCAGCAAATATTAATCAAGCCCTAGCTATAATTCGATGCCCATGGCAGTTTGTAAGTCCGTCCTATCTTAGGTATGTCCTTGAATCGCCTTTGATTCGATCCTTTTTAGAGAAAAGACCGCGGGGAATCGGCATGAGTAATATCAGTCTGGGAGATGTGAGTAGTCTTGCTTTCCCTCTTCCTTCACTTATGGAACAATATAAAATCGTGGAGGAAATAGAGCGTTGTTTCTCCGTAGCCGACGAGATTGAGAAGGATGTGGAGCAAAGCCTCAAGCAGACAGAGAGATTACGCCAGAGCATCTTGAAAAGAGCCTTTGAGGGCAAGCTGGTGCCGCAGGACCCAACTGACGAACCAGCAGAGAGACTACTGAAGAGAATAAAGATGGAGAAGGCAAAAAGACAGGCTACTGCTTTAAAGGCATGATGAAATAACAATAGGTAGGGATTATAGGTGTTCATATACTTGGATGAATCGGGCGATCTTGGATTTGACTTCAGCAAGAGGAAAACTACCAGGAAATTTATCATCACAATTTTAGTGTGCAATTCTGACGCTGCACGAAAAGAATTTGGGAAAGCCGTGAGGCGTACACTCAAAAATAAATTAAACCGGAAAAAGAATAAGCCAAGACTTATTACAGAGCTTAAGGGAACAAATACCACCCTGAAAATCAAGCAATACTTTTTCCGAAATATCAAGAGCGATGACTGGGCTATTTATGCCTTAGCTCTTAATAAGAGCCGTGTAGAAGCGCCCCTTAGGACGAAAACCGGTAAAAAGAAACTGTATAATTTCCTTTCCCGCTTCTTACTGGAAAAGCTGCCACTTTCAAATACAGAACAAAATGTTGAGATGGTGGTTGATAGGTCTAAAAACAGGAAGGAAACCAGGGATTTCAATCAGTATCTCTTCAATCAAGTCGAGGCGTTGCTTCCCCTTAATACGGCGTTTGATATCTCTCATCTTAGCTCCGTAGAAAGCACACCACTGCAGGCAGTCGACCTATTCTGTTGGGGAATCTTCCGAAAATACGAGCGTGATGACAGAGCGTGGTATGATGTGTTTCAGGACAGAATTAGATTTGAAACAGAGTATTTACAGTAAAGGGATAATAGAAAAGCGGCTCCTGCACTGCCTCTTCACCTCTGGGCTCATAGCCAACCGATGGAAGGAAGCACCCAAAGCACATTACAGGCTTTACCCGCTCAAAGTTAGATTATCACACGTGCTCTTTTTTGTCAAGGAGAATAATGGCTCAAATATGTTTTGAAGGACAGTATTAAAATGCCAAATGAATCAGTCGCAGTCGTCCAGAAGTTATGGAATTACTGCAATGTCCTCCGTGATGACGGGGTAAGCTACGGCGACTATGTGGAACAGCTTACCTATCTCCTTTTTTTGAAGATGGCTGATGAGCAGACCAGGTCCCCCTTCAACAGGCCCTCTGGTATTCCCCAGGGTCTTGGTTGGCAGAGCCTCCTTAAGAAAGATGGCGACGCCCTTGAAGTCCATTACCGCCATGTTCTTGAGACTCTGGGTAAGGAAAAGGGAATGCTGGGCGTCATTTTCAGGAAATCCCAGAACAGGATTCAGGACCCGGCCAAATTAAGGCGCTTGATTGAACTTATCAACGACGAAACCTGGGTAGGCCTGGATATTGATGTCAAAGGGGAAATCTACGAGGGGCTCTTGCAGAAGAACGCTGAAGACATAAAAAGCGGAGCCGGGCAGTATTTTACCCCCAGGCCTCTCATCAAAGCGATTGTAGCCGTTATGAGACCACAGCCAAAAATGACCATCTACGACCCTGCCTGCGGTACAGGGGGCTTTCTTCTAGCGGCACATGATTACATATCAAGGAACTATCAGCTGGACAGAGACCAGAAGACTTTCTTAAAACTTCATACCTTGAGGGGGAAAGATATCGTTGACAATGTGGTGAGATTGTGTGTGATGAACCTTTATCTCCACGGTATCGGCGGTGATGAAACCCCTATTGAGGTGGGCGATTCACTTGTTGCTGACCTCGGCGACCGCTTTGACATGGTGCTCACCAATCCGCCCTTCGGCAAGAAGAGCAGTATTACTATTGTCAATGGTGGAGGTAAGGCCAACCGGGAATCTCTGATTTACGAGCGCCAGGATTTCTGGGCAACCACATCCAACAAACAGCTAAACTTTGTCCAGCATGTGAAGACGCTATCGAAGATAAATGGGAAGGTTGCCATCGTCGTGCCGGATAATGTCCTGTTCGAGGGTGGTGCCGGCGAGACAGTGAGAAGGAAACTACTTCACGAGTGTGATGTTCACACACTTTTGAGGTTACCAACTGGCCTGTTTTACGCTCAGGGTGTTAAGGCGAATGTTCTTTTCTTTGATAGAAAACCAGCCAGCGAGAAACCGTGGACAGATAAGCTCTGGATATATGACTTAAGAACTAACATGAAGTTTACGTTAAAAACAAACCCCATGCGGTATGAAGACCTCTCGGACTTTATTAAATGCTACAGTCCGGAGAACCGCTTCGCCAGAAAAGAGGGTGAGCGATTCAGGGCTTTTACCTACGACGAACTTTTGCACAGGGACAAGGTAAGCCTTGATATATTCTGGCTGAAGGACGAAAGCCTTGAAGATTCTGAAAATCTCCCGGCGCCAGACATACTTGCGCGGGACATCGCAGAGAATCTAGAAGCTGCACTGGAGCAATTCAATCGTATTTACGAAGACCTTGGAGAAGAGTAGCCTACTCACTAAGTTGGTAAGTGAAGTAAGCGTTAGCTCCGGCTAGCGACCCTCTGAATGATTTCAGCTTCACGTTTGCCAGATTGAGGAATTTGTCGCCCCTCATCGCTTGGCACACATTTGCATGCTGGCCGTGAAGTGACATCTGGGCGTGAACATCTCCGGCTCTCACTGTGACGGTCTTCTCGCCACGGTTACGGGCAGGTACAATATAGTGACTTAGAATAAA
Source organism: Chloroflexota bacterium (assembly GCA_030611015.1). Taxonomy (GTDB): domain Bacteria; phylum Chloroflexota; class Dehalococcoidia; order GIF9; family AB-539-J10; genus RBG-13-51-36. The sequence continues at coordinate 9,085 of JAUWQP010000067.1, forward strand.
TCGACGAATTCTATCTGCGCTGCTCTCGGTATCTTTCAAGGACTGGGACACAAATACTTCATCCACTCCGGGTTTTTTATTTCTAGATCCTACTCTGCTGGTCATTCGTTTAGCCTCTTCGCATAGTTGCTCCATTTTTTGCAGTATCTCCTGGTATCTAGCGTAATCCTCGCCGAAAAGTTCAGCTTCAGTCATGGGTCTGTACCCAGACTGCCACTTCTCAATCAGTTTAATCCGCCCCTCTACTTGCTTGCCCGCGAAGCCACGAGCCTTTAATGAACACTGAGAGTTGGAATTCCGCATCCATTCATGGTATTCTTTTTGCCCTTTCGAATCATCACATTTCTGGCAAGCTGGAACAACATTGCGAGGAATGAAGTCTCCGCACTGGATTACAGGTACTAGGTGGTCCTTCCTAGGAGCTTGTTTGGCGCCGCAAAAAGCGCAGCCCCCAAAAAATTCCAAAGAGGCTTCATAGTCTTCAGTAGTGTAATCACTTTTCAGCGCATTCTCTAAAATGGAACGCCTTAACTGATACTTGGCATAGGCGAAGCTGCCGGTTTGAGTTCTAACCTTGGCCATTTCATACCCCATTAATTCTCGCACCGTAGGTTCTATGTGGTGAGCGAGGCTCTTAAAGTATTTTACCACGACGCAGTTGATGAAGACCTGCCAGTGCAGCTATTACGATGACTTAACAAGCGATTTGTTTAACTTAGGCAACAATTGCTCATTTTGTTCAGGAACCATCAGCTTATTCCCACCTGCTCAAGTCCCCAAATTACATTAAAGCTCCAGTGCTAGCCGCAGGTTATTGTCTATAGCCTCCATGTCCGATGTTAGCATAGAGCCTAGCTTGCGGGTTATCATGCTCTGCTTGATGGTCCTTATTATGCTAGTTGCTACCGAAGGGAAAAGAAGACCTGCTCTTTGCCAGTCGTTGATAAGGTAGTCGCCTACCAATATGCGGTCAGTCCGGCTGGTGATAGCAGCAACAATAGCTTCATTCCGCCTGGTGTGATAAGTATCTGAGCTTACTATTACAACTGGCCGATGTTTAACTCCGGTTTCGTCAGCGAAGATAAATCCAACGAGAACTACATCGTCCCGGTTATACTCGGTCATAGGCCGCGTCCTCTTCGTTATCCCAAATTTCAGCAAGCACCGGGTCAACTGCTGCTGTTAGCTTCAATAATCCATCTAGATTCCCGGTTTCTTCACCTGGACGAGGTACCTTGTCCAGGTCCTCTTTTCGGAATCGGCGGGGGCGCTCTCGACCAATGCGGAATGCAGGCAGCCTGCTCTCCTTAGTCAATTTATAAATAGTCCTCCTGGAGACACACAGGTATTCAGCGGCTTCTTCAACCGTGAACCATTCTTTCGTTATTACCATAAGCACACCTCCCCATAGCATAAAACCGTCTCGATGTTGGTATCATTGTAGCACATAGAAGCAAGTAAACGCAATATCACACAAGATAGCG
>JAUWQP010000029.1 GCA_030611015.1 Chloroflexota bacterium
TTCTCACCAGGGTTTCAGTAATTTCCAGAGCTTGCTCGCCCGTATCAGGTTGGGAGATAAGTAAATCGCGCAGGTTGATACCACAGTTAGCGGCATAGCCAGGGTCAAAGGCATGCTCAACATCAATATATGCAGCAATACCGCCAGCTTTTTGAGTTTCAGCCATTATATGCTGGGCGAGTGTAGTCTTACCCGAAGCCTCAGAACCAAATATCTCAGTAACTCGCCCTCTAGATATGCCACCTATTCCTAACGCTAAATCAAGAGCCAGTGCCCCGGTGGGAATGGCATCTCCAGCTACTCTGGCTGGAACTTCGCCTAACTTCATAATCGAACCTTTGCCATATTGCCTCTCGATTTGCTCAATGGCCAATTCTACTGCCTTCTCTTTCTCGCTAGCCATTCGTTGAATACTATACCATAGAGCTATAACCCTGTCAAAGAGAAAATAGTGCCGTTACTGTCAACTATTGGGCGGTGAGAATCCCTGATGACCATCAAGTTAAACCTCCAACTCCATCTGTTAGCTATTAATTTGTCGACATTGTCTGCTATTGCTTCTAAACCTCTAAGACCATTACCACCTACCTCCAAACGATAATCCCTTAAACCAAAGGAGTTTTCCATTAGATAACCCCCTAGCTGGGCAACTTCTTTAGCTCCCTTAACATGTGCCTTTTGTTGCGCCTGGATTAATATTCTATCCACCTTACCAATCTCACCCTTGGTACAGGCTTGGTACATCTCCGTGGCAAAGCCATTGCACAGAGTCTGGTTAAGAGCTCTTCTCAAATGAAATCTGTCCTGATATATCGGGATACCACCGAGAAACTCGGCACCATTTTTGACCCAGGGGGCACCATCGCCACCTGCTATCACTCTGCCTACCTGAGACGGGTCATACTTTTTAGCCAGAGTCAGGGAGAAACCTTCCCAAAATCGATCCTCAGCCATAATGCCACTATAAACTGTCTTCCTGATAACTCGATGACGGTCTTTACTTACCTCTTGCTACCCCTCGTAGGCAACACCGGCTTTTACCTCGGTCCGTCTTGCCTCTTCCCTCTGCAAGGCAATGTTTGTTCCATCAGCTTCAATAAAAAGATATGGGACTACCCTACCCTCACTTTCCGGGATAACCCCATCTTCAAACACCTCTTCTAGCTCCTTTTCCTCCCTTTCAAGATAGGGATCGGTAACTCTAGCCACAAGACGGTGGGTAAAGGCATGAGATATACCTGTGGGAGGTATGGACCTTAGAATTTCCTCGGACCTTCGCTTCGTCCTGACATCACCAAAAACGGTCCTGATATAATCGGGATTCGATGCCACTTCAAGTATTCTACCTTAAGGGTCTGGGCCTTTTGCCTCATCAGGTCCTCATCTATGCTTTCGGTTGAGAGACCTCCTTAATCCAAAGATTAGGTTACTTGAAGCCATCCCGGCATTCTGCGAGGCCTCCCTTCTATTTTCAACCCCGACCGACCAAAATGTTACAGTGTCTTAGTGCCCGAATCTACTACCCACACCTTTGATCTCAACCTGGTGTTGTTCACCATTAGCATGTGGATAAATCTGGGGCCCCCGGAAAGAATTCGTTTCTCATGGGCAACTACTGATAGCCTAGGATCTCCTCCAGTCCTTTAGCCTGTTCCACATGATAAGGACCCACTCTGGTGCGGCGAACTTCCACTACAGTAGCGCCCACCCCAAGTTTTTCTCCGATATCATGAGTAAGGCTTCTGACGTAAAATCCAGAAGACACCTCGCAAGTGAAAACAAAATAGGGAAATTGGAACTCCTTGAGCTCCAGGGAATAAATGCTTACCTTTTTAGGTGGTATATCTACGCTGACACCTTTCCTGGCTAGTTGATAAGCTTTTCGCCCGCCCATTTTTTTAGCTGAAAATGATGGAGGGGTCTGCCAGATATCACCATGAAATCCCTTCAAGACCCCTTCCAATTCCTCTCTAGTTACTTCGTTGTTGCTTTGCCACAAGACTTTTCCTTCAGAGTCAAAAGTATCTGTCTTGATACCGAGGACAGCCTTAACTTCGTAAGCCTTGTCCAGCTTAAGAAACAAAGAGGCGTTTTTCGTGCGCTTGCCGGTGAGAATAACTAACAGCCCTGTAGCTAGGGGGTCTAAGGTACCTGTATGGCCAACCTTCACGTTGAACTTTCTTTTTATCCGCTCCACTACTCGGGAGGAGGTAAGCCCTTTAGGCTTGTCCACCAGTAACATTTTGTCCATCCCCGTAAGTATAGCGGAAAAACTAGAGTTTATCACTTGCCGAGGTTTGTTCAAAAGTATGGATTTTGACAGGTTTGCTAGTTAATGCTATCATAGCTTATATTAAGTAGATTGAAGCCAAAGTTAATTGTAGCAAGATGGTCAATTTGGTGGGGAAGGGGACCTAGGGGGTGGTAATAGGTGGATGCCGCCAGTAAGGGGCTTTTGTTAGCCTTTCCAGTCTTCTTCGTTCTCTCAGCTTTCTTTTCCGACGCTGATTTGGCTTTTATCTCCTCGCCTAAAGCTGGTAGTAATCCGGTTGCACATGTCGTTTACTCAGGGTGAGCATTAAGTGTGAATATTAACAGCCTCTTTGTGATATTGTTTTTCCTCTCTCTTGGGTGTGCCGCTTTTTTCTGCAGTGCTGAGACTGCTTTCATTGGTATGCAGAAGCTGCGTCTACAACATCTGATCCAGAGTGGGCACCCTGCCGCCAAAAGGGTGGCCAAGATTGTGGAACAGCCGGAGAAATTTCTCGCTACAGTTCTTTTGGGGATCAACTTCTTTGAGACGGCAGTAGCCACTCTGGGCACAATCATAGCAGTGTCGCTAATCCGAAATGAGAACTGGGCAGTAGCCATCGCTACCATCGTGATCACTATAGTAACCTTAGTTTTCGCTGAGCTTATTCCTAAGAGCTTGGCAGTTCGTTACGGAGAAAGAATAGCTCTGAGATATGTTAAACCTCTAGAAATAATCTCTGCCATCCTCTATCCTCTGGTTTACATCCTGAACCACATCGGGATTACGTTCACCAAATTAGTCGGGGAGGGCGAAATTCCCAAGCCGACCATCAGCGAGGAGGAATTTCGTACAGCTATCAGCATAGGTGAGGCTGAAGGGGTGATGGAAGGTAATGAGGCAGAGATGTTACACAAGGTGTTTGAGTTTACCGACCGCCCGGTGAGTAAGATAATGGTCCCCAGAACAGAAATCGCCTGGCTGGAGCTAGGGACGAAGCTTAGTGATTTCTTGAATCTCTATACCCAAGGACGATATAGCCGTTTCCCCGTATATAAGGATAATACCGATAATGTGGTAGGCATGTTGCATGCCAAGGATGTGCTGCTGAAGTTAACCGATGAATCTGACAGCAGAGACAACGTCATCGATGATTTGATGCGCCCTGCCTATTTTGTACCTGAAGGGAAACGTTTAGGGGAACTTCTTGCTGAGATGCGAGACGGTGGTCACAATGCGGCAGTCGTTGTCGACGAGTTTGGGGGAATTGCGGGAATGGTTACCCTCGGACAGCTAACTGAGGAGATTGTCGGCGATATTCACGATGAGCTAACAGGTAAAGAAAAAGACTTCATTGTAACTGGCGACAGTACTTTCCAACTGGATGGCGGATTCCGGGTTGAAGAGGCCAACGAGGAATTGGGGCTGAATTTGCCCGGCGGTGATTATGAGACCGTGGCTGGCTTTATTCTCAACCAGCTCGGGCGGATACCAAAGCAGGGGGAGCATTTTAAGTACCAGAACCTGAAGTTTGTTATCACTGAAATACGTGGCATGAAGATAGCGAAGGTCATAGTAACCAGGGAAAAGGGCGCTGCATCATCGTAAGTTTACTCTATGCCACCTATTAATGAAATGGTGAACCTAACTCATCCTGACATGTCGGGATATTTGTCGTCGCGAGTCCCGATTTATTGGGGCGACGCAATCTAAGGAGGCCTTTTGAAGCTTATTTTAGTTAGGCATGGTGAAACTTATTGGAATCAGGAGAGGCGTGTCCAGGGAGGCGATAGCGATATTGAACTGAATGATACCGGATTGGAGCAAGCCAGGAGGCTAGCAACTTTTCTTAAAAATGAGAACATAATTGCCATACTCTCCAGTCCTTTGCGGCGAGCTATAGCTACAGCTGAAGCCATAGCTAGCTGTCACCAGTTGCCTGTAGAGATTGATCAAGGACTAAAAGAGCTGAGAGTTGGTGAACTGGAAGGCATGGCTGTTTCAAATTTAGATACTACGTTCAGTCAGTTTTTAGTGCAATGGTGGCAAGCTGGGTGGGCAATGAAATTGCCTAATGGAGAAAGCTTTATTGAATTGCAACAAAGAGCCTGGAAAGCCGTTGAACGACTGCTAGCAAAGCATGAAGCTAGCCCTGAGCACAACGAAGGAACTACGGTGGTAATAGTCAGCCATTACTTCGTTACCTTAACCATTATTCTCAAAGCTTTAAATTTATCTCCGGACTGCTTTACCAAATTCAAAGTAGACCTTGGCGGGGTAAGCAGACTCGAGATTCAGGATTACGAAACCCGCTTGGTGACATTTAACGATACCTCCTATCAGTGTTAGCTGTGAAAGGCGAAGTAGTTGCCCGATTTATCGGGCGATCAAAGGTCTATCGTAGGGGAGAGGTTTGTACTCTCCCAATAACCTGACCCGGATGGGAATATGTGACGGAATTTTCAGCAAAGAAGGCAGTTTTAGCATTTAAGCATTTGGATTTGTTTAGATTTGCGAGGGGCAAGGCAAAGAAAATGGGTTCCCGAAAATTCGCAGAATTTTTGGGATGAAAAGCAATTCCTATGAACAAGGTTAAGCTGGAGTCAAAAGTTATAGACTTTATTCAGAGGCACAGCCTGATTTCACCTGAGGAGATAGTGGTTGTCGGGGTCTCGGGAGGTGCTGATTCAGTATGTTTGCTTCATGTCCTGGCGAAATGGCAGAAAGAACCAGGGATAAGACTTCACGTAGCGCATCTAAATCATCAACTTCGGGGAATGGAATCCGAAGCTGATGCCAAATACGTGTCCAATCTGGCTGGCTCGCTTAGCATTCCCATCACTATTGATAGGCAGGATGTGGCTGCCTACAGGACTGAAAGAAATTGCTCTATTGAGGAAGCTGCCCGAGAACTACGCTATGCTTTTCTTGCCTGTGTAGCTAGAGAGGTGGGAGCCAATCGGATAGCTACAGGTCATACCAGGGATGATCAGGTGGTGACCATTTTGATGCACATATTACGGGGAACAGGAATTACCGGATTGTGTGGTTTAATTCCTTGCTCGCCTATGGCGTATGAAAAGCTGGAAATGTCATCGCCAGCAAAGCGAAGCACTCTCTTAGTAATAAGACCACTCCTGGATATTACTAGACAGGAAACAACGAGTTATTGCCAAGAACACCAGCTTGACCCGCGTATTGATTCCTCCAATCGTTCGCTTTCTTTTTTCCGAAATCGCCTTCGCCTTCAGTTGTTGCCTCTGCTCAGACAATATAATCCCAGTGTTGACCAAGCTCTGCTCCGTTTGGCTGATATTGCCAAAGAAGATAGCGCTTTCATTGAACAGCAAGCGTTCGGGTTGTGGGAGGCAGTGGCCAGGCAGGAAAATAATGCCATTTACCTGGATAAGAAGCGGATTGTTAACTTGCCGATAGCCGTGCAGAGGCAATTATTGAGAGTAGCTGTGGCTAAGTTGGCAGGGGATGCTCGAGACATCGAAGCGAGCCACATTGAAGCGGCAAGGAACCTGCTAAGTAAACCAGTGGGCAAAAAGCTCTCTCTGCCCCATGGTTTTATCTGCCAGGGAGGATATAATGAGCTCGTGATTACCAGGCTTCCCCTTGTTATTGCGAGTGCAGCGGAGCACTCTCAGCTTCCATCAGTATGTCCCTTTCCTCCGCTGCCAGGCGAATTTTCTCTTAAGGTACCTGGGAAAACAGTTTTGCCTGGATGGAAGGTGGTAGTCAGCATAGTGCGGGAGCAGGTGACTTCTCAGCCATTGCGAGGCTCCCTGAGCACAAGAGAAAGAATTTGCCAAGGCGATCTCGTTGCTGATTTCGATTTATACAAAACGGGAACCGAATTTCTTGTCCGTCGGCGTCGGCCCGGAGACAAATTTCAGCCCCTGGGTATGCATATGACCAAGAAGCTCCAGGATTTTATGGTTGATACCAAAATACCTCGTTCCTGGCGAGACCACATTCCAATCGTCTGTTCCCCTCAGCAAATCATCTGGGTAGTAGGTTGGCGCATTGATGATAGAGTCAAGACCACCGAAGCTAGCAAAGAAATTCTTCGTCTGGAGTTTATCAAATCAGAGTGAAAGCAGTAGACAGGGAATTACGTTTACGTTATCTTACTGTTGACGAAGCCCTATGGAGGCTTGATCAATATCTCAACGATGCCTTTATGGCTGGCTTGTCCTCTGTGCGCATTGTTCATGGCAAGGGGACAGGAAAATTACGCCGTGCCGTACATGAGTCACTGGCCAAGCATTCTCTGGTTAAATCCTATCGCCTTGGTGATTATGGCGAGGGAGACTATGGCGTCACATTAGTGGAGCTGTCAAACCATTAAACCTCCCACGAAGGTCTTGTGATTCCCGTTGGTCTCCGTTAGTTCATACTCATCTCCATAAATCTGTTATTCACAAGAGGTGAAAATCCGAAATCCTAAATCCTAAGTCCTAAGTCCTAATCCCTGATTTAATCGGGGACTACACAAGCTCGAAATTCAAATCTCAAATGCTCAAAACGGTTTTGGATTTTGAGTTTAGAATTTAACTGGACACCTTCCACCCTTTTAGGCGGAGATAAACTCCGCCACTACATCTGATTTGGTCTTCTAGGTGTGAAGTAATCTCTTCTTTCACACCTGGTGGGGGATGGGGGCGTCATTACGAGTCCGTCCCCGATTAAATCGGGCATCTCGGAGCGTGGTAATCTCCGGCCCCGTCCACCGAGATTGATTCGGCACTGTCGTGCTCTTCAGTGACAGGTAAATTTTGTCGAGATCATTGTAGCATAGCCACATAGCTGTTGAGGGGCACATCAAGGGATTTCGCTACAGGTTTACACTTGGCTTTAAGGCAATAGAAGAATCTCCCTTCCGACGAGAGCTCTGATAGAGCCTCATAATGCCCCATTCCTTTGGCGAATATAAGATCTGCTGACTCAAATTCTCGTTTGAACTGGGCTGAAGCCAAAGAAAAAACTATTCCTGGTGAAGCTATGCCCGTGCTTATAACATTTCCAAATTCACTTTCTAAGCCAGTCTCCCTCACATCTTCCAAGGTCAAATCGTCTTGAACGGGCGATGGTTTAACTACATAAATGACTTGGGCGAATTGCTTCATCCACTTGACTAAAGGCAGGTCGAAGTAGAGCTCCCCGGCGTTATCAGCCAGGTATAGTACCTTGCCCGCTTCTCTTAGTCTTGTCTCAAGATACTTCGAGTCATCTACTGCAAAGCTTACAGCTTTCCTGATATCCTCCTTAATAGCGGCAGGTTGCCTGAAGAAATCAATAGCGTTTGCTACCGCGGCCAGCTTAAGATAGTCCCGAAGTTCATCCTTATAGTGATTGCTTTGCTCCCTACCCCGCCCTGACAGGTCAGGGTATAATTCTCTGACGAGTGCCATCTCCCTTTCTTTCATTGTCCTATAAGGGTCATGATTATGGGTCACTGCTCTTACTATCTTGTGAATTTTTGTGGCAATAATAATAGATAATTGGCTATAAGAAAACTCATCATCCAGCATCTTCATCGCTTTTTCTATTGCCCTTTGCTTCAACGAAGCATCGTCGGTAGCTAAGTAAACGGCCTGGCGAATTAGTTTTTGCAAGCACTCATAGCACTCTGGCGCTAGCTTCATTCTAGCCTCCTTAACTCAAATTTGAGTCACTTAATGTCCTCAATGCGTTCTAGTCCTTCGCCTTCTCTCACTCTTCGCCCCCACTTGTCGGGGCGAAGAATCTAGCCCCGCTCAAACCTGTCCTGAGCGAAGTTGAAAGAGTGAACTCCACGAAGAATCCTGCGCCACGCTCAAGAAAACGTCTGGAGACCCTTCTCCTTCACTTCGTTCAGGGTCGGGGTGACAGACCGAGACTAAAATTTGAGCAACTTATGTCACTCTATTATAATAATATCGGATATGTTTGAGAAACTAGAATTAATACAAAAGCGTTATGACGAGCTAAGCCAACTCCTGGCGCGAGCAGAGATAGCCAGTGATCCCAGGCGGCTTCAAGAGCTAAGCAAGGAGAAATCTGACCTGGAGGATATTGTTTACACATACCAGCAATATAGAGCCAAGGATGCAGAACTGGCGGAGCTTGAAGCTCTGCTTAATTCCCATGCTGACGCTGATATGATAGCTTTAATCAAGGAAGAAGTGAGCAAACTCAAACAGCAGCGAGATAAGCTCCTTCACCGCCTTAAGCTTTCCCTGCTGCCGAAAGCCCCCAATGATGAGAGGGATGTCATTGTTGAGATAAGGGCTGGTGCTGGTGGCGAGGAGGCAGGTCTTTTTGCCGCAAACTTATTCCGTATGTATAGTCGATATGCCGAGGCCAAGGGCTGGCAAGTAGGGATTATTGATAGCAATCAAAGTGAAATTGGTGGTTTTAAGGAGCTGATATTTGAAATCAAAGGTGAAGGCGCCTTCAGCCGCTTCAAGCATGAGCGTGGTGTCCATAGAGTACAGAGGGTGCCGACCACCGAAGCCTCAGGACGCATTCATACCTCGACAGCTACGGTAGCGGTCCTACCTGCAGTTGATGAGATTGAACTAAACATCAATCCTGATGACCTCAAAATGGAGTTTTTCCATAGTCGAGGTGCCGGAGGGCAAAATGTCAATAAAGTAGCTACAGCGGTTCGCATCACTCACTTACCCACAGGCATGGTAGCCTCCTGTCAGGATGACAGGTCTCAAATAAGAAACAGGATGAAGGCTATGGAAGTACTTCGAGCCAGGCTGCTGGCCTTGGAGCAACAGAAACAATCTGAAAGCATAGATAAAGAGCGACAGATGCAAGTAGGCAGCGGCCAACGTGCGGAAAAGATTCGCACCTACAATTTTCCCCAGAACCGGGTTACCGACCACCGCATCAACCTAAGTTTTCATAACCTCCAACAGATTTTGGATGGAGAACTGGACGAAGTCATTGAAGCCCTGATCAGCAAAGAGCAGGTCGAACAATTGGAAGCGGCTCTCACGTGATTTTACGCGAAGCTTTACACTCAGTTGCCCAAACATTACGCAAAGCAGGAATTGCTGATGCCTCTGTTGAGGCTGAGCTTTTGCTAGGTCACGTCTTGGGAATGTCTAAAACACAGCTTTACACGGAGACGGAGAGAGGTTTAGCTTCAGCAGAAATAAAGCACCTATGGCGTCTTGTCCATCGTCGCCTTGACCACGAACCTACTGCTTATATTTTAGGACACTGCGAGTTTTATGGAACCGACTTCTACGTTGATTGTCACACTCTCATTCCTAGACCAGAAACAGAACTTCTCGTGGAAAAAGCTGTGGAACTTGCCCAGCGCATTTTCCACCCGGGCAAGCAAATTACCATAGCTGATATCGGCACAGGCTGCGGAACTATTGTTGTCAGCCTTGCCTTAGCATTACCTCAAGCTAAAATTTATGCCACGGATATTTCAGCTTCGGCTCTACGGGTAGCTGAGATAAATTGTCAACGTCATGCCGTTAACAGCCAGGTGGAACTCTTGCAAGGGAATTTGATTGAGCCACTGCCGCAACCTGTAGATATGGTGATAGCCAACCTACCTTATATCAAAAATTACGAATTTAAAGATTTGAACCCAGAAATAAGGAATTTTGAGCCAACGATAGCCCTAGCCGGTGGCAAAAATGGCTTGGACAAAATACAACAAATGCTGGAACAAATGCCAAAGAAACTCAATTACAGAGCCTGTTTTCTTCTGGAAATAGGCCAAGGACAAGGTGAATTGGTAACTTCGTTAATAAATAGCTATTTCCCACAGGCCAATATTGAGTTGATTCCCGACCTGGGCGGTATCGAAAGGGTAGTAAATGTCATCCTGATGGAATCGGGATAAGAAAGAGTTAGATGATTAGAAGAGATAGAAAGGCTAGCTCGGCTTATCATAGAGTCTAAGAAGATTGTTGTGTTTACCGGCGCCGGGGTAAGTGCTGAGTCAGGTATCCCCGATTTCCGCAGCCCGGGAGGAGTCTGGAGTAGATATGACCCTGGGTATTTCACTATTCAAAAGTTTCTTAGCAGCCATGAGACTCGCGAAAATACTTGGAAGATTTCCGTCGAAGCTGGACTTCTTACGGAAGTCGAGCCAAATCCTACCCACTATGCCACCACCGAGCTTTACCGGCTGGGCAAATTAGATTGCGTCACCACTCAAAATATTAATAGCCGGTATCAAAAGACCGGAGTGCCTGAAGATAAGGTATTTGAGCTTCGTGGCAATATGCAGTGGGTCGTGTGTACGGGTTGCTGCAGACGATTTCCCCTGCCTGAAGTATTACAAAAAGTAAAAGAGGGGATGGAAGTTCCCAATTGCCCTGATTGTCGGAGTATCCTGAAGCCAGATGTAGTGTTTTTTGGAAAGTACTACCACAGGAGACATTAACGGAAGCTACCCGTCGCTTGCGGAGCTGCGACCTTTTTATTGTTATCGGCTCTACCCTCGTCGTTTACCCCGCTGCCTAGATGCCAGCATATGCCAGAAAGGCTGGAGCCAGATTAGCTATCGTTAATTTAACTCCCACCCCCCTCACCACCACGCCACAGTGGTAATCCAGGGCAAGGCTGGTGAAATAATGCCCAGAGTGATGGAATGGGTGAGACAAGAATGATAAAGCTTAATCCCGATTCGATCGGGGCTCCCGTCTGGGGAGAGGGAATTTGTACAAGATTATGCGGTTGGCTATGACCGGTTAGTGATTCTGCCTTCTTAGTCTGCCGTTCTTCGTATGCGCTGGATATCCACTGCCTTGCCAGTATTTTCATCCACCTCGACCAGAATAGCATCGAAGTTTGCCTTTCCCTTTCCCGCCGATAAGCGCCGTGGTATCTGAGTAAGGAAGCCGTTGATTGCAGAGTCCGGGTCAACTCCAATAACCGAATCTATGGGACCAACCATGCCTATGTCGGTGACATAAGCAGTGCCTCCGGGCAATATGTGAGCATCAATGGTACCCACATGGGTATGGGTACCCAACACAGCGCTGACTCGTCCATCGAGATATTTACCCATTGCCACTTTCTCCGAGGTTGCCTCAGCATGAAAGTCAACAATAATAGGAATTGATTTATGTTCAAACTCAGCCAGTAGCTGATCCATGGCTCGAAAGGGACAATCGAAGTTGCCTATGAAAACACGCCCAACGAGGTTAACTATCAGGACATTGTTTTTAAGCAAATAGCCACGACCAGGATTTGTCGGCGGATAATTCAATGGGCGGAGGAGAGCAAGTTCGCTATCCAGGTCAGGAATGATCTCCTTGTGGGCCCAGATATGATTGCCTGTGGTGATGACATCAATTCCAGAATCAAAGAGCTCGCGTGCTGTACTTGGAGTCACCCCTAATCCACCGGCAACATTCTCGCCATTGCCTATTACGAGGTCAATATTATATTCAGAATATAAGCCTGGTAAGATTTCCTCCACCGCCTTCCTACCAGGCTTGCCTATGATGTCGCCTATTGCCAGTATTCTCAATTCTACTTAGCGTAATCTATCGCCGTAGTCTCCCTTATCACTACTACTTTTATCTGGCCAGGATATGTCAGGCTCTCCTCTATTTTCTTAGAAATATCCCGAGCCAATCTCACCGCTGTTAAATCATCAACTTTATCTGGTTTTACCATGATGCGCACTTCGCGTCCAGCTTGAATAGCAAAAGTCTTTTCCACGCCGGGAAAATCGGCTGCTATGTCCTCTAAGTCCTTAACACGCTTCAAATATTGTTCTAGGGACTCACGTCTTGCACCAGTCCGCGAACCACTTATGGCATCGGCAGCAGCAACAATAAAACCCATAACAGTACTAGTCTCTGCCTCGCCATGATGTTCAGCAATAGCTTGAACTACTTCTGGATTTTTATCACACTGCTTAACCAGGTCAGCACCTATCAAAGCATGCGGACCCTCCATTTGATGGTCTATCGCCTTTCCAATATCATGAAGCAGGCCAGCTTTCCTAGCGACACTGATATTAGCCCCAATCTCGCCAGCCAACATCCCCGCCAGATGAGAAACTTCGAGACTGTGCAGTAAAACATTCTGACCATAACTGGTACGAAATTTAAGCCGGCCAAGTAGCTTAATCAGTTCAGGATGTAAGCCTGGCACCCCAGCTTCATAAGCAGCTCGTTCACCCTCACTACGGGCAGTAGCTTCAACCTCTGTTTTAGTTTTGTCCACTATTTCCTTAATCCGGGCTGGGTGAATGCGCCCATCAAGGATAAGTTTGCTTAAGGCAAGGCGAGCTACTTCACGCCTCATAGGGTCAAAGCTGGAGATGGTAACCGTCTCCGGAGTATCATCAATGATAAGATCAACGCCAGTAGCTTGCTCCAGAGCTCGGATATTGCGTCCCTCACGCCCAATGAGCCGCCCCTTCATCTCGTCACTAGGCAGGGGAACAGCGGATATTGTAGTTTCCGAAACAACATCGGTAGCACACCTTTGAATAGCTGTGGCCAGAATACCCCGAACCCTTTCATCAGCTTCTTCCTTTATCTGCGCCTCCCACACCCTAACCTGTTGCGAGGCTTCTTCTTCAACCTCTTGTTTTAGCTCTTGAAGCAAGAGAGTTCTTGCTTCTTCACTAGATGTGCCAGAGATGGATTCTAACTTTGCCAGCTGCTTTTCTCTTATTGTCTGAAGTTCAGCTGTTGTCCGCTCAATATCTTTTTTCCTGCTATCTAAATCATGATCACGCCGCTCTACAGCCTCTAACTTCCGCTCCAGCGCCTCTTCTTTCTGGTTAACACGCGTTTCTATTCGTTGTATTTCAAGGCGACGTTCCTTGCTTTCCGCCTCGGCAGCGTTGCCAACTTTGATAGCTTCTTCTCTAGCTGCACGGAGTAGCTCGTTATGCTTGGTTACTGCCGCATCTAGTAATTTCTGTGCTTCGTTTCTTGTTTTTTGAATTTCCCGGTTGGCTACTAGCTGCTTGATAAAGTACCCAACTAGGATGCCCAAGATAAGAGCAAGGGCAACTATTATATATAGATATTGCTCCATTTTCCCTCTCTATTTCGTTGCTATAGCAGATGCAAAACATTGCATATTAATAATAACCTTTTATCCGCTTAGCGTCAACCGACTATGCTGGCAAACGAGCACTTGCCCCCTTTACCTTGCATCTTTCAATGTATTGGGAGAAGTACTGTATTACCGTTGCACTGAGCTCAGGGTTGTGCAATTTACTTGAGCCGCTGGTCACGGTGATACTTCGACATTGGGCCTTCTTCGGGGTAGAATATCCCCAATATGAGCACAAAGAAGTCGGTAAAGCTGAATACGGTCTATTGGGGCCTTCTTCTTTTCATCATCGCTCACGTGCTCATTTTCCTTGTTGCCCCCCGTATAGACCCATTCGTGGACGAACATGATATATATATACCGACCCAGACATCCACGTCGATAATCTGGTGGCCTGGAGAAGTGACGTTACCCGATGGGGAGATTATCGAGGTACCAGCCCATTCAGCGTTAGGGCCAATTTTAATCTATATTTTTACGGCAGCGGCCGTGCTCGGACTTACGCTCTCCAAGATTCCTCTTACAGCTTTAAAAGTTCTTCTTAGACTCTTGTTTGCCCTTCTGTTTAGTTGGGGCGCATTCATCGCGACTGTCTTCTACTTGCCCCTGCCGCTGGCTGTCGCCATCGCAATTGTGTTTGGTACGCTGTGGTTTGTGATACCACTTATCTGGCTACATAACCTGGTATTGATTCTGGCAGTTAGTAGCTTAGGAGCAGTTTTCGGTCGCTTTATTACACCGTGGACCGCGATGGCTATTATTTTGGCACTCGCCATCTATGACTTCCTGGCGGTTCGTTTCAGATATATGCTCTGGATGGCAGACAGACTATCGCAAATAAACGCCTTGCCAGCATTAATCATTCCCAAAAATAATTCCGAGTGGAATTTCAACTTGAAAAAACGGGAGAAGATAATAGAGGTCGATCCCGCCGAGAGGGAATATTCCATATTGGGCGGTGGCGACATTGCCTTCCCTTGTCTGCTGACAGCCTCTGTTTATTTTGCCCAAGGTTGGAAGCCAGCGGCTATTATTGCGGTACTCGGATTACTGGGACTGGTTAGCGTCTACGCGATTCAGGCGATATTTCTAAAAGGAAAGCCGATGCCAGCTTTGCCACCTATCGCTGCCTTTACATTGGTCGGATTATTGATTATCTCGTGACGCAGCCTCGAATTATCCACCACGAAGGTAAATAATAGTAGATTTTGCAACAAGAACTATGGGGAAACTCCTGGTTGGTAGATTGTCTAATGAAGAAGCGACCCCGAGGGGATTTGAACCCATATCTTCAATACCTCGAAATCGGCCTATTCCCAGTGTACACTCCTGCTGTTTCAGTGGTCAGGGCTAAAGGAAAGTTGCCAAGCCGACTCGTGCCTGAGTTTACCGAGCGTCATAGGACTCAAAGCCTGCGCCAACTGGCAAACGAATAGGGCGTATCACATGAAGCGTAAGACGTGCGATAGCCGAGAGCGTTTTGTCTCTTGGCTCTTCTATTTTAACGGGCGTAGCTTGGAGTTAGGTATGAGTGCCAACCAGAAGGTAGAGACAGCTAATCGACCTAGAGACGCAAGGGTTGCATCAGTGCTCAGTGGAGATAGCTACACAGACCAAGCACTTTGGCAGCTATCAGTAATCCTGGCTGGCACAAAGATACTTAGGTCACTTCAGTATCTTACTTGAAGCTGAACTTTTGCTGAGAGAAGAGTTTTAAGCAAGCATCTACTACATCAGGGTCGTAAAGCTTGCCCTTGTTCCGTGATATCTCCTCTAATGCCTTGTCTAGGCCATGTGCTGGTCGGTAAGGACGGTGGGAGGTTATCGCCTCAACAGTATCAGCTACAGCCATGATTCTTGCTTCTATGATAATGTCTTTCCCTGATAGGCCCAATGGATATCCAGAACCATCCATCCTTTCATGATGTTGGTGGATGATTTCAGCAATAGGCCATGGCAAGTCGATGGTCTTCAATATTTCATGGCCTGACACGGGGTGCATTTTTATAATAGTGAATTCGGCGTCAGATAATCCGTCAGGATTGGTAAGAATTTCGGCAGGGACACGCACCTTGCCGATATCATGAATAGTACCCGCCAAGCGGAGTCCCGTAATCTGGGCTGGTGAAAGCCCAATCTCCTGGGCTATAGCACAGGCAAGTTGGGTTACTCGTCGCTGATGGCCGGCAGTATAAGGGTCTCTCATTTCGACTATCCTGGCCATAGCTTGTATAGTATCTTCCATGGCTCTTATTAGTTGCTGAGTGCTCTGCTTGATCTCTAGCTCTGCCTCTTTGCGTTTGCTTACATCACGGGCTACCGCCACAATTTCAGCAGGACGGCCATCAGACCCGCGTAAGAAACTGTATTTGACTTCAACCGGGACTATAGAGCCATCGTTACGTTTTATCTCTAGCTCAAGCGTCCGAGACCTAGACAGATCCTTCCGCTCCATGTTTTCCATATCAAGTTCTTCTGCGAGAGCTTTCATAGCAGCCTCAACTGAACTAGGCTCAAGGACCTCTTCCATGCTCTTAGCCATTGCTTCCTCAACACTATAACCGAGCAGACTTGTAATAGAAGGACTCACATAGTTGACCTGGTTAGGATTGTTGACATCCACTGTCCAAATCACATCCGACATGGTCTTGACCAGTACATAGTACCGCTCTTCACTCTGCTGCAGGACTTGCTCTACTCGCTGAAGATGGGCACTCTCGGCGACTTCCCAGTTACCTTTCTGGCCAAAAAGAGTAAATCGATGGTTATTAACCAAAGCTATCACGTCGGAGGCCATACATTTGTCTATACAATAGGAACAGATGGCAATCATCCGATGTCCGCCGATGACTCTGTCCACCGCCTGCTCATAGTCAGCGAACTGCTCCCAAGCTCAACGCTGAAGCCAAGAAATATTCCCGCTAAGACGAAGGCCATCAAATCCTTTCTGTAAAGACAATTTTTCTTTTTCAATCCAACGACGTAACACCTCCTCAGAATTAAATTTCCCTGATTTAGTATACCACTCGCTAGCATTGGCTATCTCCATTTGGCCTTTCTTAATGTAATCGTTCAGTTTTCTTACTGCCCCCGTTAATGATGCCCGAGCCTTCTCAACGGTTAGAGGCTCTGAGATAAGCCACACGCAAAGTTCATTATTATTCAATCCAGTTTTGAAGTAGGGCACCAAAATGTCAATCAAGTCTCCCTTGGTCTGGTAGAATTGACAAACGTGTGTCCCCCAAGGAACTTTACCAATGACACCAATTCCTGTAATTCGGTCGTTTGTTTTCATTGCCGTCTCCGCATATTTCAGATTGAGGTTAGTCTTCATTAGCAGTGTTGTCAATACCTCTCGATGAAGGACCAACCCATAGGCCCGCAAAGTATAGCTTTAATTTGGGAAAGCGGAGACGGCCTTAGCGTCACATTCCGCCACAATGTTATCTCTTCAAATCAGTTTGCTGGCTGCACTGCCTCAAGCCGCTCTACACTGCAGTCGGTAAGAGGCCATAACATGTGTGAAAAGATTTTCGTCTTTTGGCGCAATCTGGCCCGATCTTGTTCACGCATTCAGGCTTGGTAACCTTTCTGGATTTGAAGGCTAGAAACTTAGATAACAAAAATCCACCATCTAAAGGAATTGCGCCGGAATCTACCATAGAATGCTGAAGGGAGGGGAAATAGCGGTAAGCACGACAGAGAAGATACCGACAAGGAAGATGCCATCAAAGACCCCGTCACCACCTATGGAAGCAATTCCCGCGCCCAGCTTTTGAGCCCTTCCCAGATTTAGCAGGTCTCCGCCAATCAGGGTGCCCAACACGCCTGATATGTAAGCCACTTGGGGTGCAAAGTCACCACCCAGAAGTAATGCGAAAGCAGTGGCCAGGACAGGGGGAATAATCATCGGGATAGCCAGACCCCTGCCGGGGACTGGCCTGGTAAGAAATTTGCATATCAGAATTATCAATGTTGTTGCCAAAAGAGTGGGCAATAGAGGAGCTTTGAATAACAGGTAGATGGACACACCAGTGGGGATTATTGTCCCGCCCAGATTAATTGCCAGCCCATATTCCTGCCGCACCGGGACTTGAAACCAGCCAAAAATGGCGATATCTGGAATACTCTACGGTTCGCCTGCTGATAGGAATGTTGATGATGGACCCGATAAGCATCGCTAATAGGAGTGCTACTGTCACCCCTGGCGAAATCCGCAATCTTTCAAAGCCAAAGGTGACGACATCAAGAAACAGAAGCAGTAGGAAAATGGGAAAGAATAAGATAAATAGGGCTAGAAGCGAGCAGCTTATCGGAAAGAAAAACATTTGTCTAGTTTCCTACCCCTTACAAAGTTCGGGCACAACCTTGCAGACTTGCGTGAAGTGTTTCCTTTTTGCTTATCACTCCATTATAAGATAAAGTCATCGAGAGTGTGAAGAGTCGCTTCTCATCGGAAAGTGACCCAACAAGGCAGACAAATGTGCAATTTCGTAGTCAGCTATATTGTAGTTTTTGCTAAGGGCATCTGAGCTTCAGTCGTACTAAGGAAGTGACTGCCAGCTCAGTGAGTGGTAGGCCTGCTAATCAACGATATTCTGGGTGTAGGGAGAGTTAATCGCGCCGAGAAGGAACGCGTATGTGACCTACGTCACCTCTGTGAAGGTGGCGATGTTCTGCATTTCCGTGGTGATCTTGACCGTACCCCGAGCACTCCACCTAATCCTGGAAGTGTCCTTATCTTAATCTGTACAAACCGTGGCGGAGAGTATCTCAGTGGCACTTTCACAAATATGTGAACGTGGTCTTCCATAAGTTCCATCGTATCTATCCTGAAAATCATATTCCTCAGCAATCTTATTGAATATGATCTTCGAGTATTCCGAAACCTCTTTACCAAGGATATTCTTTCTATGTTTCGGTATCCGCATCAGGGGATATTTCAAAGGCAGGTGTCTTCTGGTTAACCACCTTCAACGAGAACAGTAATGTGAATTTCGTCCCCGTCCTTCACCCACCTGTTCAGAATGCTGCCCCGGGCCGTGTTCTCCTTGTTAATATGCACATAGAGGTAGTCATGGAGCTCACCATTGTGCCTGAAGAGGATTTTTCTCAGATCTGCATGTTCTTTGGTGAGCTGTTCTAGACACTCACCCACGGTTTTCCCGCTTACTCTAGCGGTCTGCTTCTGTCCGCAGTAACGGTACAGGAGCGGAGAGATAACCTTGACAGCCACCGTTCAACCTACCCCCTGCCAATGCTCACAGTGTTCACAAGCCGGTGGGTGCTCATAAACCTTATCCACCTTTTCTCCTAGGATATATGCTACAGGATGAATGTCTTTCGGCGACTCACGGTACTGCTCAGCAGTTTTGATTGCCACCTTTGTGTCTCCTTTACCTTTATATTATCTTCACACTCAGAGGTCCTCGAGGACCATGTTGCAGTTTAGCAGTTATCTTTTTTCCGTGCAAAATGTGTGCCTGTCTGGTACTTGCGTCGAAACACGGAGCCTTCCTTTGCAGGATGCGGAGGCTGAGATACATGGGTAACACTTGGTGGAATATTTTAGCAAATTCCTGTTCAATATACTCTACCGGAGTGAGATAGGCAAGAGATTGGTGCAGGAGGTTGAAGTTATATTCTATCAACCATTGAGTGAGCTGGGGGTTGAGCTCTTGAGGGCCTAAAGATAGAGTAAAGTTGTAAAGCCATGCATACTTTAAGGTCTCATTGAATCTCTCTATATCCAGGTTATCCTTTGGCGTTTTTAAGCTGGAGAAATACCTGTGAATACCTAATTTGGCGGTAGCTCCTTCAAATTCCAGGGCGAATTCACTCGCATTATCTGTCTGGAAATTCTCAATAGGCTGGTTAACAAGGTAGCGGAGCCGATAAAGAAACTCGGCTGCAGACCTTGACCTCTTATTTCTGTACATCCGGGCATAGCCTAACCTGGTAGCGTGATCCACAGCGGTCAGGATATATCTTTTCAGTCCATTCCAATAGATAACTATGGTATCAACATGAAAGAGGAAACATGGCCTCACTTCTTTCACCAGCTGGGTAATCCTCTTCTTCGGCTTATGGCCAGCTCTGGCACTCTTCTCTGCTTTCTTTTTGTCGGGGTAGAGTTTATGCCTTCGAATTACCCCCTCAATCTTCCAGGTAGAGATCTCCTCGGAATGTTCTCAAAAGTCGGCCTTACTCGAGGTTTATGAGGAGCAGATAGGAGAATATCTGAGCACCTTTCATATTCCGCCGGACTATCAAAGCCGAATTCTAGACGCTCACCGCAAGTTACAGTCAGCCTATGATAACACGGACAGCGAGAAGGCAAAGTGGGAAGCCCAGTTGGAAAGAATAAGGAATCTATACAAATGGGGAGACATAAACAGAGAGGAATACCTGAAGGAGAAAGAGGGCATTCAGAAGGAACTAAAGGCACTTGCCCCTGCTGAAAGTCAAGCAGAGAACCTAAATAAGCTGGAAGAGTTCCTGGCGAACATCGCTCAGGCTTGGGAAGAAGCCACTGGGGAACTAAGAAACAAGCTCGCCCGGTCTCTCTTTAAAGAGATTTGGATAAAAGATGAGCAAGTCGTAGCTGTCAAACCACAACCCGAGCTAAAACCTTTCTTCCAGTTAAATTATGAAGAGTATGTCAACAAAGTCTTGAAGAAGCGACCCCGAGGGGATTCGAACCCCTGATCTCCACCGTGACAGGGTGGCATGTTAAACCGCTACACCACGGGGCCTTATGGAAAAGCTATCAAATTTAAGTCTATCAAGGAAATCTTCGCGCTGTCAAACAAAAGCTGTACTGAGCTTGACAGAACTTGCCTGAAAAAGCAGAATATCGGAATATTAGGTTGAGAAGTTAAGGCAGGAAAGGATTAAGCGATGCCCAAAGTTGATTGTTCATGGACAGTGAGAGTTCGTGGGCGTAAGCACCCCGTGGAAGTGTCACGTAGGCCCTGGCTGGGTATAGGAGAGGTAGAGGTTGATGGTGAGAGG
>JAUWQP010000065.1 GCA_030611015.1 Chloroflexota bacterium
GGACAGGCAAGATGTTTGCCATAGAGCATTACGGTGTAGAACCGGATATCATGGCAATGGCCAAAGGGATTGCCAACGGTTTACCTTTAGGCGCTTTCATTGCGCGTGACGAGATCGCCAATACATTCCAGCCCGGTGAGCATCTAAGCACCTTTGGAGGCAACCCTGTCAGCTGTGCAGCATCACTGGCCACCATTAACTTTCTGGAACGGGAGGAAATTGCCAGCCAGGCAAGGGAAAAAGGGAAATTGCTCATGGGAAAGCTGGAGGAATTAAAAAGGAAATATCCCATAATAGGTGATGTACGCGGCAAGGGTCTTATGATAGGTATAGAACTGGTTAAGGATAAGACAAAGACGCCGGCCGTTAGTGAAGCTGTAGCTGTTCGTAACGCTTGCCTGGCAAAAGGGCTTCTTATAGGGATTGGGGGCGCCTGGGCGAACGTCTTGAGAATACAACCCCCCCTTGTCATCACCGATGACCAGCTTGATGAAGCCGTCGCCATCATAGAAAAGTCCCTAGGCGAACTGTAAGCTATATATCACCTATCAACACCATTTTTAGATCATTGGCGTTAGTCCCCGTATGACCAGTTACAATAGCATCGCCTGTTGATAGTAAAACTGTGGAAGCATCATGTTCATGCAAATGCTTGAATACATCAAGGTTGTTTGTTTTAGCTCTGCTTACAGTGGAACTATCTGTGAGCCCTCCAGCAATATCGGTTGGCCCATCCGTTCCATCTGTATCAACAGCAACTATAGTGACTTTATCATAAGAAGTAATTTGCGAAGCAGCACTTAGAGCAAACTCCTGATTTGGTCCGCCTTGCCCATATTCATTGTCAATTCTAACAGTGGTTTCTCCACAGGCAATAATGCCACAAGGTGGTGGTAGTGGTCTATTATTACGTACAATCTCCTTTGCAATTCCCGCAAACACTGTACCTACTTCCCGGCTTTCTCCCTCGAGTGCTGTGGATAGTATCAAGGGTTTAAAGCCCTGTTCTCCTGCCTTTTCAGCCGCTGCGTCACATACCACTCGACTCTTGACCAAAATGAAGGAATGAACCTTGGATTCAAATTCTCCAAAATTCTTGGGTGTTTCCATTTCCGATGTGGCATTCTGTAAGTAACGTATAGCGGATTCGGGAAACTTGTCCCACAAATCATACTTTTCCAAAACATGAATTGCGTCTGAGAAAGTCGAAGTATCAGGAACAGTCGGGTCAGTTATGTAGTCCAAAGGGTCCTCAATAACATCCGAGACTGTCAAGTTAATGATCTCGGCGGGGAAGATAGAAAGGGCCAGCCTTCCACCTTTAATAGCAGAAAGATGCTTTCTAACAGCGTTAATTTCTCTTATCGTAGCGCCGCTGGCCAGCAGCACCTTGTTGATTTGTCTTTTTCCCTCTAGAGTGATATCGGAGGCAGGTAAGGGCATTAAGGCTGAGGATCCTCCAGTAATAGTACAGAAAACAATATCATTATCACGTGCCTTTTCAGCTATCATCTTTATCTCTTTAGCGGCATCAAGCCCTTCTTTGTCAGGCATGGGATGTGCCGCCTTCCTGATATTAATCTTCTCCAAAATACCATCTTGACCGTTTTTAACAACTATGAGACTTTCCACAATTCTTTTTCCCAGAATCTCATCCAGAGCTTTGGCAATAGCAAAGGTAGCCTTACCCCCCCCGAGAACATAAATATTACCTCTCTGGGATAGGTCAAAGTGCAGATGACCGACGGTTAAAATTTCCCCTTGGAGACTAATTAAGCGTTTTGTAGCTATATAAGGGTCGAGAGCATATAGCATGTGCTCAAGGATATTTATGGCTGCTTCCCTTCCTTTTTGGTAACCGTGCGACGTTAGTTCTTCTCTGTTCTTGATATACAAGTTATCCCTCTTTTTTCTCGCAAATTAATCGGTGTCTATAGAACAGCAGCAACTAGAATGGCTGCCTAAAGTCTTTTCCAGCATATTTGGCAACAGGTCCAAGCTCCTCTTCTATCTGCAATAATCTATTGTATTTAGAGGTTCTCTCAGAGCGGGCTACACCAGTCTTTATCTGCCCTGCGTTTAAGCCAACTGCTAAATCCGCCAGCCACGTATCTTCAGTCTGGCCAGACCTTTCCGAAACCTGTACGCCGTAGCTATTTCTGAAGGCAAATCGCGCTGCATCTAATGCCTCGCTCAAACTTCCTATCTGGTTGACTTTAAATAAAAGGGCATTTGCAGCTCCTTTCTCTACTCCCTTTCTTAACCGGTTTATGTTGGTAACGAATAAATCATCTCCAATTATCTGGATATTCAGAGTCCTGGTCAGCTCGGCAAACCCATCGAAGTCCTCCTCCTCTAGTGGGTCTTCAATTGATTGAAGCGGATAGGATGAAACCAGTTCTTTATAAAAATCCATAAGCTCTTCCCGGGTAATTTCCTTCCCCATCAAAACGTATCTCCCCGTTTCCCTAATGTAAAAGTGGCTGGCAGCGCAATCCAGACTAAGCACAAACTCATCTTCATAGCCAAGCTTTTGAATAGCCAGTAATTCCGCATCAAAAGCCTCCCTCGGGTCCTTCATGCCTGGAGGGGTGTACCCGCCTTCTACTCCTACATTCAGAGAGTGTTTACCCCATTTCTCAGCTAAAATGCTTCCCAGTTCATAATAGACTTCCATACCCATTCTTATTGCCTCTGAGAAGCTCTTAGCACCAACAGGAATGACCTGATGCTCCTGGAAGTCAAGCTCGCTAGCCGCAAGCTTGCCCCCTTCTATAAGATCTAAAACCGGGACAGGCAAAATATGGGCATTGACATCTATATATCTGTAGAGAGGAGTTCCGAGACTGGAAGCTGCCGCCTGGGCAATAGCTAAAGACACGCCCAGAATAGCATTAGCCCCGAGTTTTGTCTTATTTTCAGTGCCATCTAATTCAATCATCAACTGGTCCAGCTTTCTCTGGTTTCTGACATCTTCACCGGTGACCTCGGGAGCAATTATCCGGTTGACATTATCTACCGCCTTCCTCACCCCAAAGCCAGCATATCTTTTCCCTCCGTCACGGAGTTCAAAGGCTTCGTTAGTTCCCGTGGAGCGACCGCAGGGAACGTCAGCCCGCCCAAGAACGTCATTATTCACCCAGACGTCTACCTGTAACGTCGGGTAGCCCCGGCAGTCAAGAATCTCCCGCCCCTTCACTGCTGTAATCTCAAATTTATTCGCCATTGTGTCTCCTCCTAGTTTTGAATTTATAATGAGTTTGATGCATCCTTTGTTAAAAAAGGTAGCGTCCTCTGGGCTTCAGGATAAACCAGAACACGGGGTGTCTTTCTCCTAGAGAGTTGCAAAGCCATGTCTAAGCCCTCTTGAACGGAACCTGCTGGTATCATCATCTCCTTTATAATGTTTACCGGCACATTAGGTGAATAAGCAATAATCTTTATACCCTTTTGCAGAATTTTGGATAGAAGAAATGCATGATCCATCTGAACTATATAATTGCTCCTCACCCTCGTCTCTACTTCCTCTGGTGTGACAACGCCCCGAAACGCTTTTAACATTTCCCTCCCCATCGAACCTAAACCATCTTGGCAACTCGAGTAGAAAACAACGATAGTCTCCGGGGATGCGATAGCATCTACTGCTATCAATGCTTTTAGCGATTGGTAGAAGTCAACATCCAAAGGTTTGCCAGGGGTAGTAATAATAATGTCTGGCTGAGTCGGTATTTCTACCCTGGAGAACGAATTAACGAAATCCACTCCCTTGCTATGAGCCTCAAGCATGTCTCCAGCAAAGACTCCTATGATTTTTAAATCTCTATTAAGGACGACATTGACGATGAAATCAATGCCTGCCATTAAGGCACACTCGACCATGTCTTCATGAACAGGATTCCCTTCCAACATCCCGGGCTTGGCCAAGGGATGTTCTATCATCTCCGGTGAGTGGTTAAATCTTATGGTTTCTTCACCAGAGACGCCAGGCAATATGCTTTTTCGGCCTCCGGTGAAGCCAGCATATTCGTGCGGTTCAATTTGCCCCAATGCTATACACAAATCACTTTCTGAGACTAAGCTATTTATCCAAACAGGAGTACCTCTTTTTGTTTTCCCCAAGAAAGTCAATCTGTCTGAATCTAGAGCATTGTGATTAACAACTGTAAGCCGCTTATCCCAATCGTTACCAACGATTCGTGCTATTTCCTCCCGTGTACTTGGTCTGTGTAGCCCACCGGCGATAATGATTGTAATCTGGCTTTCGCTTATTCCCGCTTGATGAAGCTCATCCACAAGAGGGAGTAACAGCATTTTTGCTGGAACAGCCCGAGTGTAATCACTGACCAGAATAACCACCCTTTTTCTTCCCCGGGCTATGTCCTTTAAGCTTGCAACCCCGTGCGGATTTCTTAAAGCTCGCAAATATTCTACAGGCCATTGTATCTCTCTTCTTGGCGTATTACACTGGATACAACCAATATAGTTTTCCTTAGGGATTCTTATGGAAACCTCGCCCTGGGCGTCTTTATAATAAACGTAACTCACTCAATGCCCTGAATAATTATTCTACGTCCTACTTTTTCATTTGTGCTCGTAGCCATTAAGATTATCTGGGGGAAACTGCTCATAGCACCAACGCGATGATTATGAGTATGCAATAAGTATAACATATAGCACTACTCCGTGTGCTTCCTCTACAGGTAAGGTGGTTGCTTTCAGATATGGCTAATCGTTATACTATGGTAAACACCAATGAGTTACACCCTCACCATCGAGAGTTTTGACAGTGTTATTTCTTCCTGGGACAAGTTGCGTCACTGCTTAAAGTGGGGCTCTGTTTTCGTTTTACCTGCCTGGCTGAAGGTCTGGTGGGAAGCATTTGGTGGGGAGGCTGAATTGTATTTACGGACGCTGCGGCAGGGAAAGCAAGCCATCGGCTTTGCCCCACTTCAAGTGACTAAGGAAACGGCTTCTTTCATCGGCAGCGCTGACGTCTGCGACTATTTGGATTTTGTTATTACCCCGGGAAGAGAAAAGGATTTCTTCAAGGTATTGCTTGATGATTTGAGAGAGAAGGGTATAAGTAAACTCGACCTGAGACCTTTGCGATACGATTCTACAGCGCTCACTCAACTGGTAAGTATTGCCCAGAACCAAGGCTATGAAGTTCTCTGCCATCCTGAGGATGTTTCTCTGGAGCTAGATTTACCTCCTACCTGGAATGAGTACCTGGCAATATTGAAGAACAAGCAGCGCCACGAAGTCAGGCGCAAGTTAAGGCGGTTATGGGAGGCTGGCAGTGCGGAATATCGCTGTGTTGACATCGGTCGGGAAGTTGAAGATTATCTGGATATTTTTTTGCAGCTCTTTTCACTGAGCCGGGATGAAAAAGCCAGCTTCATGAATCCTAAGATGGAATCGTTCTTCAGGTCACTGGCTAAGGCTATGGCTGAGATTGGGCTATTGAGGTTGGGTATCCTACAGCTGGACAAGGTACCGGCGGCGATGACTATGGGTTTTGACTACAATGGCTCGCACTACCTCTATAATAGTGCCTATGACCCCCAATTCAACCATTTAAGCGTGGGATTGCTCTGCAAAATCCTTTGCCTCAAGGAGAGCATCGAGAAAGGCAGAAAGAAATGGAACTTTTTAAAAGGTGGCGAACCGTACAAATATCAACTCGGTGGTCAGGAAGTGCCCCTGTACAGTTGCCAGATAATCATCACCTGACAACAATGAGGAGGCGCACACTCTGATGCCGAGTAGTCAACTGAGAATAGCTATGCTCAGTGCTCATAGTTGCCCGGTGGGCAAACTAGGGACAAAAGACACCGGGGGTATGAGTGTCTATATCCGAGAGCTTGCTCGCGAATTGGGCAAGCAGGGACATTTAGTAGACGTCTATACTCGTGTTCATGACCCCAAAGACCGCCAAATCTATGAACTCAATCAGAATGCACGGCTCATTCATCTCAGGGCGGGGGAAGACGAGGAGATACAGAAGCTAGCTGTGTATTTCCATCTTCCTGAATTTGTCAGCAACCTGGAGAATTTCAAGAAGCAGAACGACCTCCAGTACGATTTAATATTTAGCCATTACTGGCTTTCCGCGCTGGCAGGAGTATATTTACAGCAATGGTGGCATGTTCCTCATATCATTATGTTCCATACATTAGGTGCAGTTAAGAATGCAATTGAGGAAAGAGATTGTTTGGTACCGGGCGAAAGTGAACCCGAACTTCGTATTGAGACAGAAAGGGACTTGGTTCAAAAGTGCCATCACATTGTCGCTCCCACGGAGAGGGAAAAGACAGAGCTTATTCGGCACTATGGCGCATCGTCGGAGAAAATAAGCGTGGTGCCCTGTGGTGTAAACTTGGAGCAGTTCAAGGCCTTGGACAAAACACAGGCCAGGCAGTATCTGGGCTTTGCCTGTCCGCCCCATATGAAATACGGGGGAAGTCAAAGGAATAATGATAAGATTATTCTGTTTGTAGGTAGAATTGACCCCTTAAAGGGCTTAGATAAGCTGATAAAGGCTTTACCCTATCTACGGCATATTCAAGGATTAAGGCTGGTGGTAATCGGTGGTGGTGAACACAGCCAGCATGAAATAGAACGATTACGTAAACTAGCCTGTGACTTTAAAATACAGGAGGCAGTTACTTTTCTGGGTTTGGCAAAGCATGAGCAGTTACCCTATTTCTACAGCGCGGCTGACGTTTGTGTGGTTCCTTCTTATTACGAAAGTTTTGGGTTAGTGGCTCTGGAATCCCTGGCCTGCGGCACACCGGTAGTGGCTACTGATGTAGGCAACCTTAAAAGCATTATTCGACAGGGCAAGACGGGATATGTGCTAAAAGATAATGCTCCTCATCGTCTTGCAGATAAAATAGCCTTGCTTCTTTCCCGACCAAGCACAGATACAAAATCTGCCCGGTTAATTCGGGCAACAGTAAGTAAATTTAGTTGGTCAAACATTGCTGAAGCGATTATCAGGGATTGCCAACTGGTATTAGCTAACTACCTTACCCCTGTGTCCTAATTTATTACCTTTCCATACCAAAGAGTGTTGGCCTGAACCTCAAAACCAAGGGATTTGTAAAGAGCACAAGCTGCTTTGTTCTTGCTGTCCACAGTCAACTCGGCAACCTGTAAACC
Source organism: Chloroflexota bacterium (assembly GCA_030611015.1). GTDB lineage: Bacteria > Chloroflexota > Dehalococcoidia > GIF9 > AB-539-J10 > RBG-13-51-36. Next base: position 7,165 of record JAUWQP010000065.1, read on the forward strand.
TTTACTTTTGAGACGGGCTAACCCGGCCATCACCAATTTTTTGCCTGTTCCTTTACCCCTGTAATCTGGGGCCACTCCGAGCATAAGGATTCGCCCCATTCTTGCACTGGGAACTCCCTCTTCACAGCTTATCCCTGTCCAGCAGTAGCCGATGGCTTTATCTCCTTCGTAGATTAGGATTATGTCATCCAGAGAACAGTTACTTAAACTGGTCCGAAAGGCTATTTCTTCTACGGCATTGGGATTGTACCCCCAGGTGCAAGCAAAGGCACGGTTCTGAAGCTGAGTCAGCTTGTTTTCTTCATCGAGCTGTAGATAGCGACAGCTAGTAGCCACCGGGTCAATATCTAACTCCCCAACATCGGCAATATCTAGCCTCAATTCAAGAAACCGTCGGACAAGGCTGAAGCCCAGCCTGGATAGCACTCTTCCGGCAACCACGTTATCCTCCGCTATATTTACATGGGCCATTTTAGCTCCTAACTCTCTGGCACGGTTTGTAGCGTAACCGAGGAGTTTTGTAGCCAACCCCCTTCTACGATGCTCAGGATGCACCCAGCAGTCAAGAACAACCCGCCCAATGGTCAGCTCCGGTGTAACATTCATATAGCCGACGATATCCTCATCCGTCTCCGCGATAAACAAGTCTTGCTCAGGGGAGTAGTTTGACCGCTCTAATTGTTCAGCAACAAACTGCGGTGAAACACAACGTCCGCTCGGCTCCAGTTTTTCTGCCCCGGCATACAACAGGATGTACTTATTGAAATCTGCAGATTGATAATTTCTAATATTATAGGAGGAATTGCTCATTGCCTTATACCAGACGCTCATGGCTACAAGGTCACAACCAATCACGAGAACACATCGTTCGTGGTGAGTCTATCGAACCGTGAACGCCCTTCGACAAGCCCAAGGTGAACGGAGAAAAGCTCGTTTTCACACCAATATCAGCATTCTCAATCCGAATTGTATCAGCCTGAAGAATCTTATACAATTACTGTCGTCTAGCACGATTCCAGGAGGCTTATGCATAATGACTGAGACGGCTCATGTGATGGTGGTTACACCGCATCCCGACGATGCCGAATTTGGTGTTGCCGGGACTGTAGCTCGTTGGACAAGTGAAGGAAAGGATGTTATCTACGTGGTATGCACCAACGGCGATAAGGGCACCAGTGACCCCAATATGAAGCCAGATGAACTTGCCAGAATCAGAGAGCGGGAACAACTAGCAGCAGCCAAGCTATTAGGGGTGAGGGAGGTCATCTTCCTGCGCCATCCAGACCAGGCCCTGGAAGATACACCTGAATTCAGAAAAGAGCTTGTGCGCCTGATAAGGATGTATAAACCAGAGACGGTGGTCACTGTTGACCCTTACCGACGCTACATCTGGTGGCACCGCGACCATCGAATCACTGGGCGGGTTACACTTGATGCCATTTTCCCGTACGCCAGAGATTTTCTTTCGTATCCCGATTTACTGGAGGAGGGGCTTCAGCCTCACAAAGTCAAAGAAGTATTACTCTGGGGCGCTGAACAACCTAATTACCGCACTGATATTACCGATACCTTTGACATAAAAATTGCCGCCCTGCGCTGTCACAAGAGCCAAATAAGCGACAACCCCTCTGCGAGATTGGAAGAATGGCTAAGGGAGCGTCATAAGATGCTCGCCCAAGGGGAAGATTACGAGCTGGCTGAAGCTTTCTACCAGGTAGAGATATGATGGTAATCAACTTCTTAATTTTCGGGGCAATGCTTTAGCCTCGCCCTGCAGGTTTAAAGACCCGCAGTTACGTTCAAAGCCAGCGCACATCGCCGCACAGGTGAGAATCATACGGTCGAGAGGCAAAGACAGCAAACTCATCTTTTTCCTTTTTTAACACGGTAGAATCACCATGGCCAGGGTATATCTGAGTATCATCCGGGAATACAAAGATTTTACAGGTTATAGATTTGATTATCTGCTTAAAATCTGCTGGAGAGCTTGTCTTACCCGGCCCTCCCGGGAAAATGGTATCTCCCGATATCAAGCAGCGCCCGACCCTGAAGCATAAACTGCCCGGAGTGTGCCCCGGGGTATGCAGCACCGTAAGTTTAAGGTTTCCCACCGAAACCGTATCACCGTCACTTAATAACATCTCTGGTGACGGCACCAGGTTCCCTGTGTCTGCAGCATGGGCAGCCAGGGGAACCTTCAGTTCATTCCGCAATTGGGCAAGAGCACCGATATGGTCCATGTGGTTATGAGTCAACAGTATGTATTTGAGCGTGGTATTTTTCAATCTGTCTATGATTATATGCGCCTCCGCAGGAGCATCTATTAGCACACTGCTTTGCGTTTTTCGACAGGTTACAATGTAGGCATTAGTGCCGAAGTGACCCAGCTTAAGCCTCTCAATCTGGATAGCCCCGATTTTATCAGGGTTTTTACCTGCGATTGTCATATTCTCCTTTCCCCGGTTTGAACATACTGCCAATTATACCATGAGGAGAGAAGAATTAAACGTCAGGACGAAGCAGAGTTTCATTGACTGAGAGCAGGAGGTAAAGTAAAATTATTGACAATGTACACTAAGACTGTGCTCGATAATGGCTTGAGAGTTATCACCAGTACTATGCCCCATAGCCGCTCAGTATGCCTTGCAATCCTCGTGGGTGCTGGCTCCTGCTACGAAAGTGAAGAAGAGGCGGGCATCTCCCACTTCGCCGAGCATTTATTCTTCAAAGGCACACAGCGGCGACCAACGTCCAAGGAAATAACTCAGGATATTGAAGGCGTTGGTGGCATAATCAATGCTGGCACAGACAAGGAATTAACTATCTTCTGGTGTAAGGTTGCTAGTTCTCACTTCCCCGTTGCTCTGGACGTGCTATCCGACCTGCTGCTCAATTCCCGCTTTGACAACAAAGAAATAGAGCAAGAGCGGCGGATTATCAGCGAGGAAATCAATATGAACCTGGACCTTCCTCAGCAAAGGATAAGCATGCTCATAGACGAGCTGTTATGGCCAGAGCAACCCCTGGGGCGCGAGGTCATCGGATACAAGGAAACTGTATCTTCGCTAACAAGGGAACAACTATTAAACTACGTTGCTCGCAGATATATGCCCAATAACACCGTGCTTAGCATTGCTGGCAACATACAGCATGAAGAGGCAATGGCTCAAATCGAGCCCCTGTTTAATAAATGGGCTGCCGGGGAGCTAATTACTGGCTATATAACTGATGACAAGCAAACGGAAGCCAGGTTGCGTATCGAGCCCAAAGATATCGAGCAAGCACATCTTTGTCTCGCTGTTCACGGCTTTTCTCGCTCCCACCCGCAACGTTTTACCATTGACTTGCTTAATACAGTGCTTGGCGGTGGCATGAGCAGTCGCCTGTTCACAGAAATACGAGAGCACAGGGGACTGGCCTATGATATTCACAGTTATACCGAGCACTTCCTCAACTCGGGGTCATTTGCTATTTATGCCGGCGTTGACCCCGAGAAGATAGAAACCGCTGTGGCAGCCATCCTCGAAGAAACATCTCAGATTAAACAGGGAATTACCGCCACTGAGCTTACCAGAGCTAAGGAATTGTCAAAAGGAAGATTATATTTGCGGTTTGAGGATAGCCAAAATGTAGCGTTATGGTACGGTGGCCAGGAAATATTAACGCAGCAAATCCTGGCCATAGATGATGTTATTTCTATTGTGGATGCCATTACCATAGATGAGCTAAAAGAGGTGGCCAAGGAGATTCTAACCGAAAGTAGACTTAATTTAGCTGTAATAGGACCGATTAAGAAAGACAATCTTATCAAGGAAAAGTCTTTAAGGCAATTGTTTGAGATCTAATATGAAGGAGGAAGAACCGCCATGAGGCGGTTCTTC
>JAUWQP010000066.1 GCA_030611015.1 Chloroflexota bacterium
ACATTGAGATATTTTACAACCGGCAGCGTTTACAGGCTAAACTGGGATTCTTATCACCTGTAGCTTATGCCCAGAAATACTATGCCAGGCTGGTGGCAGCATGAAAGGTTTCGTGTCCATTATTGACATCCGACCTCAGTACTTTAGCTCCATGCCTGGTCTTGGCCACCAGCTTCATCACCGGATGGAAAAAGTTGATGTAGAGGCGGAGAAGATCATAGACACGATTGAGGTTCTCTAAAGCGGCTCGAGAGCTGTAGTGATCGTAACCCACCAACCGTCGCACCACCGACCAATTCTTTTGCTCTACATAACAGCTATCGTTCTTCTTGTAGGAACGAGAGCGAGTAAAGGTAATCCCTTCCCGCTGACAATATGTATAAAGGTGTTGGTTGATGAACTCACCACCGTTATCTGAGTCTAATCCCAAAAAGGGAAAGGGTAAGCGCTGTCGTACTCGATGTACTGCACCGCCAACACGCTCCTGGCCTTTTCCCCATACTCCACTACACTCCGACCATCCACTGGCTACATCAACTGTAGAGAGAGTAGTTAAATAAAAGCCCTCAGTGCTCTCACCACAGTGGGCTACCAGGTCAACTTCAAGAAAGCCAAGGCGATCATCCTGCCAATCAGCAAAGGTTTTAATAGGAATGGCATTCTTAAGCAAGCTTCCCGGCTTGGTAGTGGCAAAGGGGTGGCGACCTCCAAGCCGCCGATAAGGATGGAGCAGCCGGTCAATGGTTGAAGGGCTTATCTGACACAACTCGGCTTCAATCTCAGCAGTCATGCGCCTGTCGCCATGTCTCCTCAAAATTTTAACCATCTCTGGCAGGAATGGATGTAAGCGCTTGGAACATAAACGGCCAGTGGCTTCCCAGACTACTTTTAGTGCTCCAGCTACAGCAGGGCCGTACCACCTGGGGCGTCCTCGTTTTTTATTTGTCCTGGACTATTTTCCACGATGAAATAGCCGAATAGCTGCCTTTCGATGATAGCCAGTGACTTTTGTGAACTCGTCTAAAATCTTGCCTTTCTCCTTCTTTAACGCTAGGGAATATCGCCCTCGCACTGCCTTGGTGTACTCTTGTATGCTGCCTCTTGTCATATCCCTCCTTTTGGGTAACAGTATTTTTGAGGCAACGATACCACTTTCGGTAACAATAATTATGAGAGTCAATTCGTGGCCTTGTGCAAGTTGCACAATTACTTTAAGATATGGCGTTATGGGCAAGAAAATTTATTCGATTATTATTGGGACTGGTAGCTATATACCCACAAAAAGGGTTCTTAATGAGTATTTTCTCAAGAGTGACTTCTATGGCTCAGATGGGAAAAAGTTTGACAAGACAAATGAAGAGATTATAAAGGGGGTTGGAAAAATAACTGGTATTAGAGAAAGGAGGTATGTTGCTGATGACCTTGTTACCTCTGATATTGCTTTTCAGTCAGCGAAGGATGCCTTAGAGTCATCGAAAGTTGACAAAGAGAGCCTTGACTACATAATTGTTGCTAACGACTCTAGTGATATGAGAGCAGATAACCCGAGGTCTGATTTTGTCCCGAACATTGCTTCAAGGGTAAAGCAAAAATTGGGGATAGAAAATCCAAGAACAATACCTTATGATATTTCTTTTGGCTGTCCTGGCTGGCTGCAAGGAATGATACAGGCTGATTATTATCTTAAGTCAGGTGATGCAAAGAGAGCTCTTGTTATAGGTGCAGAGTTGCTCTCCAGGATTTCAGACCCTCATGATAGAGACAGTATGATATATGCTGATGGAGCCGGAGCTACGATAGTTGAGGCGATAGAAAGCAGCGAGCCTGTCGGAATACTGTCTCACGCTGGCAGGTCTGATACTCTTGCGCACGCATATATGCTGCGGATGGGCAAATCGAATAATCCCGATTATGAAGGCAATGAACTGTTCCTTAAAATGGATGGCCACAAGCTGTATGAGTATGCTTTAAAGTTGGTGCCGCAGATTGTTAAGGAGAGTATTACGAAAGCAGGATTACTACTCAGTGATATAAGCAAGGTTCTTTTGCACCAGGCAAATGCAAAAATGGATCAAGCAATATTAGAGCGTTTGTATAAGTTGTATGGAGAGAAGGAAATACCATCTCGTGTCATGCCTATGATTATATCCTGGCTTGGAAATAGCTCAGTGGCAACATTGCCCACATTGCTTGACCTGTTTCTTAAAGGAAAGATTGAGAACTATGAGTCGAGGAAAGGGAGTGTTACTGTATTTGCTGCCATAGGAGCAGGTCTGAATGTAAATTCGCTTGTATACAAAATGCCATGATTTCTTGATTTTATTTGTTTTCAATATTTCAAGTCAACTGAACACAGTTTCTCCTCAGCAGCATTTATTGCCCGTACGTTTCTTGCAGCATGTGTTGTTAAGAGGCATCTTGAAGATAGGGCACCCGATTTGTGGCAGGCCTAATCAGCATTGTGTCCCTGGAATTCATGCCTTGCATAATTCCTTGGTAGCGGAGGTTGGATTTGAGCCCAGGACTAAAATCCTATTGCATTTGGAAGTAGACAGTAATAGTATTAGCAAATAGCTGTTAAAGCTAAGTACTTTGGGACCTGGACTACAATTGTAGGCTTGGGCAGTTTGTTCGTAGATATATAATGTGTGATTTGCACAGGCTTCATTCGCACCATGCCTCTGGAATTATTGAAAGGAGTTAGGAAATATGGAAGCGATAGAAGATATAACGGGACTTCTTATATGGGCTACATGGATATCATGGGGACTAAGCATTGCATCGTATGTCTATTTTGCCGTTTGCCTGCAGGTTATAGCGAACAAAACAGATACAAAAAATGGGTGGCTTGCGTGGATTCCAATTGCTAATGTCTATCTGATGTGTAAAATTGCGGAAAAACCGTGGTGGTGGCTTTTGCTTTGTTTGATTCCAATAGCGAATGTAGTTTTTATGGTCATCTTATGGATGAATATCGCAGAAGCTCGCGATAAAAAAAGGTGGTTAGGGATATTGATGATAGTTCCAATAGCCAATTATGTAGTGCCCGGGCATTTGGCTTTTTCCGGGGGAGCCTCGAGGGTTAGCGAGGCAGAAATCCAGACCAATTTTGCAGCGCCTGGACGTTTAGCCTACGCTGGGGGAGCTACAGCGGTTGGAGGAGTGGGAACCCCGCCAGGGTGGCTGAGGGAGATGGAAGTCCAGACAAGGAAGGGAGCAGAAGAAGCCCGGCAGGCTGTCCCTTACATTGAGCCAGAGGTTCGTGGGAAGAGCGTTCGGCTAGTCATGCCTCCTTCGACGGGTTTTAAGCAAATTGCGCAGTTCCAGGAGCATTTAAAAGAAGTCGAGGGCGTGACTATCAGGATGGCCGGTGGTTCAGCAGATGAAGGCTCAATAATCACTGTCTCAGTGCAGAAAGAGACCGATTTAATCCCCATTTTAAACGAAATGCCCATGGTGGATAATGCTCGTGGGAAGGGTGGAGACATCATGGTGAAGTTGAGATCTCCCGGTGTTGGTGAAGACAGTCCAGCTTGATTTAGAGATTGTTTAGCAATCCCATACCCCTCATGTCAAGGCTTCATCGTCGTACCACTCGACTACCTTACTTGACCAGACTCGACCCACTGCCGTCTCCAGTACCACCTGGCGTGGGTCGGGTATATCGAGCAGCGGTGCCAGGGTACGGTTGTCAAACTGCTGCAGGAACGAACAGCGCTTTTGCAGTGAGAGTATTGTGGTTCGTGCGCCTCCGTAGACCAGGTAATCCACCGTTCGGGCTTGCGGTTCAAGCTTCTCCTTGATGTGGCCACAGACCCGATTCAGAAAAGACTCTATTTGCTTTTCTCGGTGTCGCTGAAACCGTTGTTGTGAAGAACCACCTTTCTTATGGCGTCCGTGCACAAGTCCTGTGCCCACTTTACTGGCGATGAGGCTTTCACCTCGACAGAGGCCGACAGCATATGCTCCCAAACGTACCAAAATCAGAGCAACACTGAAATCATGCCTGAGCAGAGCACGCAGCGGCTCAACAGCATATCCCGGAGCAAAATATTTTTCCCTGATTGGGAATGGTGGTAAAACCAGACACCTTCGTGAAGAGCCCCAAAAGATAGCTGCCCCTGTTGCTGAGCTAACAGCAAGCTCAGTCATATTCGCGGGAATATCTGGCGTGTTAAGCACCTCTTTAAGTGAGTCCTCAACCTCCGAGTGTGACAGCCCAGACGGTAGGTACAGTGATTTGGCTGTATTATCAGCCGCTTCCAGTTCGTCGAGGAAGCCAAGCATCTTTGCTCTACTAAGAAAAAACCGTTTCGATGCCAGCATCGCAGTACGCACCTCCAAAATTTTTGTAGTTGCCTGATTCATCAGGCTTAGCCCAATAAATTGGGCAACTACACCTTAACAGCCTTAGGAACCTTATAGCAACGGGTTATACTTCAGCTAGAGCTTGACAATAGTTACTCCATCACCCCCTTCTCCCTTCTCACCGGGACGAAAGGACTTGCTCAGAGGGTGGGAAGCCAGAAGTTCTCTGACGATACTACGCACAGTGCCAGTGCCGAACCCGTGAATGATACATACCTCGCTCAGATTACTTAAAGAGGCATCATTGAGGTAGCCATCGAGCAACCATTCTATTTCTTCAGCTCGTCTTCCCCGCAGGTCAAGTTCAGCCGAAACCGGGTGTTTACTTAACTGTCTTTTCACGGGAATAAATTTTGGGGTGGTGTTGCCGCGGGGCTGAGCTACCTTTTCTACGCTGTCGAGACCGAGCCTGAGCTTAGTCATCCCGGCTTGCACTTCAATCTGCCGTGTCTCCTCCGATACTGAAAGAACCGTTGCTTGTAGATTCACTTCTCTTAACCAAACTGTGTCACCAGCAGCGATGCTGTTCTCATCTACTACTTCCTCATCCGTCTTTACCTCTACCTTCGGCTGCCAGATTTCGCCTTTCAATTGCTCCTGCACAGCAGTCATCATCTTCTTGGCTTGCTCGATTCCCTCCCTCGATTTTTCCTTGCGTAATTCTGACGCAGCGCGGCGAATTTCCTTTTGTAACCCGGCGGCCTCACGCGTAACCCTATCCCGGGTCTCTTGAAGGACTTTTCGTTCTTCCGCTTTTAACAGGCGAAGCTCAGTTCTTAACTCGGTGTTACATTGCTCCGCTCCATCTCGGTCTCTTTCCAAGTCACGGCGGGTGGTCTCAACTGCTTGTTTTTCGCTAACCAAATCGGCAAGCAGGGTCTCCATTTCCTGAGTGTCTTTCGATAGCATGCCTTTGGCGTTGTTGATAATTTCGGTGGGTAAGCCCAGTCGAGAGGCAGTGGCCAGGGCATTACTCCCGCCGGGAATGCCCATAATCAAATGATAGGTCGGCGCCAGCGTAGTAGGGTCAAAGTCAAGCGAAGCATTTTGCAGCCCCGGAGTCGTATGTGCGAACGCCTTGAGGTCACCGAAGTGCGTGGTGGCTACGGTCATTGTTCCCCGCGATGAGAAGTAGAGCAAAATAGAGCGAGCTAGGGCAGAGCCCTCGGCGGGGTCGGTGCTCGTACCCAGTTCGTCAAGAAGCACCAGACTCCTTTCCGTAGCCCCGTTGATGATGCGTACAATGTTGTCTATGTGCCAGCTAAAGGAGGAAAGCGTTTGTTCGATGCTCTGCTCATCGCCGATATCGGCGAATATCCCATCAAAGACCGGGATGCGACTTTCCGCTGCAGCGGGGATGGGGATACCGGCCTGCGTCATCAAGCTGAGGAGTCCAATCGTCTTAAGTGTCACTGTCTTGCCACCGGTGTTAGGTCCGGTGATTACGAGGGTAGAGAAACTCTGCCCTATCTCCACAGAAAGTGGCACTGCTTTTTGTGCCAGCAAGGGATGCCTGGCTTCGACGAGTCTGATTACACCAGCCTGTTCATCCGCGGGTATTTTCCCGTTGTCGCTGAAAGTGGTGAGGATGGGTTCGGCAGCCCTGGCTTTCAAAGCATACCTTGCCTTGGCCAGCGCCAAATCTAACTCGGCAACCATGGCTACGCTGGGACAAAGCTCTGCCTCATGTATTCCCACTTCAGTGCTGAGGTTTCTAAGAATCCTCTCTATCTCACGCTCTTCCTCCATCACAAGTTCTCGAACTGTGTTCCCTAATTCTACAGTTGCCCATGGTTCAACAAATACAGTGGCTCCGGTACTGGAGACGCTGTGAACGATACCCTTCATTTCTCTGCGGAATTCAACCTTGATTGGGATAACATATCTTCCCTCGCGCTCGGTGATAATAGGCTCCTGGATTATCCTGCGCCTCTTAGGTGACCTTATTATGGTTTCCAGACTCTGTAGCAACTGCTGGCGCGTCTCTTTTAACTGCTGCCTGACCGTGGCTAAAGCGGGTGAGGCAGAATCCAGCAACTCCCCACTTGGGGAGATGCAGTTAGCGATATCTTTCTCGAGATGGGGGAGTTCCACGATGCCGCTGGCGATATCCCAGAGCAGCGGTAGTTTCTCTGATAAACTCTCCAGACTGCTGCGCAATTGGCGCATAGCAGCTATAGTTTGTTGGATTTTTGTGAGGGTTTGAGGCTCAAGGACTTTACCCCGCGCTGCCAGTACTACTGCCTCTCGAATATCGGAAACTGCTCCAATAGAAAAATCAAGTTCCAGTGAAAGAAGATGGCGTGCCTCAGCCGACTGCCCCAGCAGCAAGGAAATCTGTTCGTAATCCGAAAGTGGCTGAATATCAATGGCTAGTTTGTGGCTAGCCGAAAACGCAGTAAACCCCGCCAGTATTTCCCTGATGCGGGGGAACTCCAATATTTCTAGGCTCTTATCATCCACAATGGCAACCTGTGCCTATTTATAGGCAATTACAAAATTCCTTGTAAATCTCCCTCCCGCCGAGGGAGGGGGATTTCACCCTCACCTAACCTCTCCCTTCGAGGGAGAGGTTTTCTATACGAGAAACTATAATATGGATACAAATTATAGCATGATGCGAGGAGGGCACCAGAAGTTCTCCCCGCCGCCCTTGCCTACCTCAGGCTGCCATATGTTACAGGAAAGAAGCCCGCCTTCTTTAATTCATTACCTTTTAGGGTAATCTCTACATTGGTTTAGCAGTGCTCTCCTCCCAAACTGCACAAAACGATGTTTTGTTCAAGTGAGGTAGCATTTAGTTTCTGTTTGCGGATTTAGTTGGGCAGGAAAGAATTAGCACATACTGCTATAATCAATCTAGTGGAACACCAAAAGGAGGCGCAGTTTTGGAGTTAGGGCAGACTTTGGGTTTAGTCGCTGGAGCGCTGGTAACATGCAGCATGATTCCGCAACTGGTTCGTGTCTTCCGATTAAAAAGTGCTCGTGAGATAAGCAGACTCTTTACCATATTGCTTTTACTGGGTGTGATTTGTTGGCTAGCCTATGGGGTTTATCTCAGGCTCACTCCAGTTATTCTTTGGAATGCAATAGGGGCAGTTCTCGTTGCGTTGCTTCTATACGCAAAGCTAAAGTATGGGAAATAGGTGGACAGGTGTTGATTGTCACCTTCCCTCTTGTACTCCTTTTTTTCAAGGTGCCACCTCGTTATTGAAACAAGCCTGCGTTGGGGTTAACATTCAGTTAAATGGACAAGACAGGAAAGCCTGCCACCAGGAAACGGGAACGAAGGAAAATCAAAGTACCGCGAATAGAGCTGAACGACCGGTTTAGACAAGCCCTGGATATGATGGAAGGTACCAGTAGGAGCACTTTCATCACAGGGCGGGCAGGCACAGGTAAATCAACGCTGCTGACTTATTTCTGTAATACCACCCCAAAAAGCATTGCGGTGCTAGCCCCCACGGGTGTTGCTGCTCTCAATGTTAAAGGGCAGACTATCCATTCTTTCTTCAGGTTCAGGCCTAACATCACCCTTGAACGGGTCAGAAGAGTCCGCTCCAGCGACGATAGAAAGAACATCTACAAGAATCTGGATGCAATCGTCATTGATGAAATCTCAATGGTTAGAGCTGATTTGCTTGATTGTGTGGATAAATTCCTGCGGCTGAATGGCCCGAAACGAAATATGCCCTTCGGCGGCATTCAAATGATCTTTTTCGGCGACCTCTACCAACTGCCACCTGTCGTTACTGGAACTGAAATGTCAGTTCTCAGGTCACTTTATGAGACCCCTTACTTTTATAGCGCGAAGGTGTTCGATTCCTTCGAAATGGAATTCATAGAGCTAGAAAAGGTTTACCGGCAACATGATGAACAATTCCTTAGCTTGCTCAATTCTATCCGTAACAATTCAATTACCGAAGACGGCTTAGAACTTCTCAACCAAAGACATATGCCACAATTCGAACCGCCTCCGAACAACTTCTATGTTTGCCTGACTACAACCAACAAACTCGCAGGTCAGATTAATAGCCAGCGTCTTGGAGAATTAAAGGGTAGAATCCATATCTTCATTGCGGACATCGAAGGAGAGTTTGAGGATAAATACCTGCCTACAGCGATTGACCTCCATGTCAAAGTAGGGGCACAAATTATGATGGTAAACAACGATGCTGATGGTCGTTGGGTTAATGGAAGCATCGGGAAAATCACCAACATGACCCAGTATGAGAATGGGGAAGATGTCATCATCGCTGAACTGGCTGATGGTACCGATGTAGAGATTACACCCTATACATGGGAGATTTTCAGGGTCTTCGCTGAGGAAGGTCAATTAAGGTCAGAGATCATTGGCAAGTTCAAACAGTATCCGCTGATGCTGGCGTGGGCAGTAACTATCCACAAGAGCCAGGGGAAGACCTTTGATAAGGTGATCATTGATATTGGGAGAGGGACTTTTTCTCATGGGCAGATGTATGTGGCATTGAGCCGGTGTACTACACTGGATGGTATTGTGCTTAAGAAGCCTATTCTAAAGAAACACATATGGACAGATTACAGGGTAGTGGATTTCTTAACAAAGTACCAATACAAGAAAGCAGAACAATCCTGTCCAGTCAATGATAAAGTTGAAACGATTAAAAGAGCAATTGAGACTAAGACAGCGTTGCAGATAGTGTACCTCAGGCCCAACGACGAGAAATCAAGCAGGACGGTTATTCCAATGACGGTTGAAGAAATGGAGTATCATGGCAAGAAGTTTCTTGGTATGCAGGCATTCTGCATGAAGCGGAATGCGGAAAGAGTCTTCCGAGTTGATAGGATACTGGAGATAGAAGAGGTATGAGGTAAGCTCATTTGGGCAGATTCTTTGCCTTGCTCAGAATGAACTACGGCGCAATCTGGTAATGGACACTTAAATTGGATGGCTGAGTTGTATTCTCAATTCTCATGATTGCACCAAATGACGAAATGTGTAGGCGGGAAATCCTGAGGTAAATAGAAAAGGCACAGCTTCAAAAATGCCATTGCGAGCCATCTCCCTTGTGTCATTGCGAGCCCCTTCGTTTCCTGTCATTCTGAGCCGAAGGCGAAGAATCTCACCTCCGCTCGGGGCAGGCTCCGGCGTGGGCAATCTCATACAAAATGTCATCCTGAGCGTAGCGAAGGATCTCATCCCTTTTTAAGGTTGCCTCGTCGTAAAGCTCCTCGCAATGACAAGAAACCGCCTCTTGCTTCAGGGCAGGTAAGTTATCCTGGACGGCGGCTTTTTGTGTAGCTCAAATTCTATGCAGGCTTCCTAGGACAAACTCTTCTTGCTTCCATGTTTTTACTCAGGTAGCGAAAGTGAAAGTTCTTTAGCATATTCGTATGAGATTATACGGCGGTCTTCACTTTTTCTGTACGCAGTTTCCTGGTGTGATTCATCCGCGATTCTTGTGGCGGTATAGGGACGAAATTTATCGATGATGAAATTCATTACCAGGAGCTCTTTTTCGGAAAACATGCTCTCATTTGGTTCGACTAAGGCGGTAAACTGCTCTCCTACTATCCCCTCTGCAGTATTAAATGCGATTTCATTTCTATCTAATAGTCCCTCACTCTGCATAAATCCAGTAATGAAGTCATAATACTTTGGGACTGGGCCGTATTGAAGATGGATGTACTGAGCTCCAGTAATTGAGACCGAAGTTTCCTTAAAGTGAAGAAAATCACAATACCACAATAATTTGTTAAGTTTAGTTATCAACACGCCATCTAGACACTTTACCAAATAGAGAATCATATTCTTCAACTTTTCCAAATCATACTCTTTGAAACCTGAGGTCAAATCTGAATACGGATGTGATACCAGCCGTTCGAAAGAAGTATGGAAATTTTGTTCCTTATCCTCTTGTAAGAAATTGGCAATTCTTTTCTCAAGCCTCGCTGTGGTATAAGATGGCAGTTTACTCCGATTGGCCTCAAATATTTTTCGCATATTTCGTGGGTCTTCTATTAAGCGTAGTGTAGTATCATGCACATTGTCCTGGATGGCTCCACTCTCGTATCGATGAACAGTTATCTCTCCCCAACCAAGTAGCCGAGATAGTGCCCTTTGGCTTAAGCCATATTTCTCCCTGGTTCTGCAGATTTCATCAGGCGATAAGAGATTATGCTTTTCTCGGTAGCGGCTATAAGCTATTCCAAGGTTTCGTGA
>JAUWQP010000111.1 GCA_030611015.1 Chloroflexota bacterium
GTATGATATCTATGATGAACGATGGTATGCGTAAGGTAAAGGAAGGTATTACCACCCCCTTTGAGGTGCTGCGTAATGCCTACAATAAAACTTAGCCATCTGGAGGTGATAAATGGATTTTGCTTATACAGCCTATACTGAAGATAAGAAATTAGTTAAGGGCAGGGTTTCGGCTACCAGTGAAGAGGCGGCATCCGAGCTGTTGAGCTATGGCGGCTATCGGGTGGTTAGCCTTAAGGCAACCTTTTCCCTTATTAATAAAGAAAGGCTGCTGGCCAGCTTTTCCCGGATAAAGCAGTCAGAAATAGTGATGTTTTCCCGCCAGCTGGCGTTACTCCTGGAATCCGGCACCGATATTGTTACTTCTTTAGACTTATTACAAGACCAGATAGATAATCCAACCCTGGGGAAAATAGTTGGTGAGGTAGCCTCGGATATTCGTGGTGGTAGTTCACTGTCAGCGGCTTTTAGCAAGCACCCTAGGGCTTTCTCTCAGATGTACCACCGGTCAATAGCTGCCGGTGAGCAGGGCGGTAACCTGGAGGTAGTGCTGAGGCAAATGGCTGATTATATAGAGAAGACAGTCATCACCCAGAAGCAGATAAAAGGTGCCTTGACCTATCCCTTTATCATGGTTATTGTATCTATTGGTGTGGTAGCGATATTGGTCACCAAAGTTTTTCCCACCTTTGCCGGCCTGTACGCTTATTTCGAGGTTGACTTGCCTTTTGCCACCAGAGCGCTTATAGCCATTTCTGATTGGTCTAACCATTATGGGCTTTATCTTCTGCTCGGGATTATAGTTGCTGTTGGCGCAGTCTATGCCTATAGCAGGACCCCAGCCGGGAGATACCGCTGGGATATAATGATGCTTCGTTTGCCTGTAATCGGGCGTATTGTCCACCTCAGTGAGCTTTCCCGCAGTTGTCGGACTATAACAATGCTGGTGAGGATTGGCTTGCCTTTACCGGAAGTCCTGGCCATGTGCATTCAAAGTAGCAGCAATAAGTTCGTAGCTGAGAATTTGACCGGAGTTCAGCAGGCGTTAATCAGAGGTGAAGGTTTGTCCCAACCCATGGCTAAGAGAGCGTTCTTCCTGCCTTTGATGACGCAAATGGTGAAAGTCGGTGAGGAAACCGGTAACCTTGAAAGCACATTAACTACTGTAGCCGAAAGCTTTGAGTTTGAGGGCAGTGATAAGACTAAGAGGGCTGTGGAGCTTATTCAACCAATAGTGACGATAGTTATAGGCGGAGTAATTGGTTTTGTCGTTTTAGCCATGATGTCAGCTATGTATTCTATCTATGGGCAGGTAAGTATCTAGGTGAGGGTTATCAACAGGGCAATGACAAATGACAAAGCTCAAATGCCAAATCACGGGGGCAATGACAAATGACAAAGCTCAAAACCCAAATAAGAAAAAATGGTGAAAGAAGCGTAGTGGCGGAGTTTATCTCCGCCTGGGGTTGAAAGGGCGGGGATAAGCCCTGCCCCTACGGAGTGAGCGTGAAAATGAAAAAGTTAAGGCTGAATAGCAAAGCAAGGAAAGCCTGTCAAGGCAGCTCCCGGGGTTTCAGTATGATTGAGGTGGTGATAGCTATAGCTCTTATCGGGGTAATTGCTGTCGCCATTCTGAGCGCCCTCTCTACCGCCTCCATGGCGCTCATTATTGCTGATGAGCGGGCCACTGCGGAAAGCCTGGCCCGCAGCCAGCTGGAATCTATCAAGAACGAGAATTACATTGATTATTCTAAGCCAGACCACGGAGATTATGTCGTGATAGAGGAGTATCCCTATATCATAGAGGTTTTCGTTCAGCCCATTGACCCGGAGACAGGTGAGCATTATCTCTATATCGAGGAAGAGGGTGCTTTTGAGGGAGATGACGGTATCCAGAAGATAACGGTGATTGTTAGCCGTGACGATAAAGTAGTAGTTACCCTGGAGGGCTATAAGAGAGGTACTGAGGAGGAAGAATAGAGTTTAAAAATCCCAAATTACAAATGAGAGCTTGAGATTTGAAATTCAGAAATGTAGTGCGAGGCTTTAGCCTCGTGCTGCACGACCCTGAAGGGTCGCACTACATAAATTCGGAGCTTGGGATTTGGAGTTTATTTGAAGCAGCTTAGGATGAAGAAACTACATAAAGACCAGAGGGGCCTTACCCTGATTGAGCTGGTAATAGTTATCGCCATTACCGGTCTCATCACAGCGGGCATTACCATGACCATTTTCCAGGTGTTTAATATGAACACCCGCGCCTCCAACCGCATGACCGCTGTGAGCCAGGTGCAGCACGCCGGTAAACTGGTCAGCGAAGATATCCTGGAGGCTCACCCTGATATGATAGACGATAACCCGCCGGGCGAAGTATTTCTCGTTTTAGGTTGGACTGCTCGGAATGGCACGGTGAATGCCGTTAATTATACTTTAGAAGATATGCCGTCTGGCGAATTTATGATACTTTGGCGAAAGCACTATATTGACTCAGTCCTCAATTCTACTACTAAGGTGGCTGAATATATTGACCCAGTAGAGACTAGCTGTGATTGTAATTGTGCTGATTGTGATTGTGAGGATGATGATCTGGTGCTCACTTTCAAGGTGACCGCCACCGTGGGCGAACAAAGCGAGACCAGGGAATATAAAGTTAAGCCCAGGCCGGGCTCATATTAACCGTGTGTTACATAGTCCCCCTACCCTACCTGTCATTGCGAGTCCCGATTTATCGGGCCGAAGCAATCCCCAGCACTTGAGAACCTCACCTAGATAGCTTCGTCGCCTGCGGCTCCTCGCAAAGACAGGGCGAAGTGCGATTACCGAGCTTTTTTTATCATTTAAGCTTTGGGCTTTGTTTGTCGTTTGGATTTTGGTATTTGGAATTTAGCTAATGGGCTTGCCCCGCCCCGACAAGTCGGGGTTCAGAATGACAAAAGTTGTAGTTGCCCAATAGATTGGGCAACCTGGCCTGATAAACCAGGCAACTACAGAAACCCGGGGCAAGGGCAATCGGTTCAACGTAGTGGCGGATTCATCCGCGCCCTCCTCACCCTCAGCTTGGCCTCGCCCTGACCCTCTCCATCGAGCATCGCGGGAGCTCCCGTCGGGAAAGAGGCGATTTATGGACTTGACAGACCCGCAGCAATGGTTCATACTATGGTATGAATAGCCTCAGGAGGTCGTTATTATGGGTAAGGCTGCTAAGGTCGCGATAAGCCTACCCGAGGACGTCTTAGCCGCCGTGGAAATGGAGCGTCAGGCCAAAGGAGAAAGCCGGAGCGAGTTCTTTCGCCGGGCCGTTGAGGCACGTTTGAAACATGAACGGGAGTCTTCCGCGATAAGAGACTACGTGCGTGGCTACCAACAATACCCAGAGTCAGCTGAGGAGGTTGAAGCTGCTCACAGGGTAGGCAGCGCCGTGCTGGCTGCGGAGCCCTGGGAGTGAAACGAGGCGAGATATGGTGGGCGGAACTGGCCCCGCCTGCCGGGAGGCGTCCTGTTCTACTTCTATCCCGCAATGAGGCCTATGCTGTTCGGGAACTGGTAATGGTGGCTCCACTGACCACGCGCATCCGTGGCATCCCATCAGAGGTGCCGTTAGGACCCGAGGACGGTGCGTCCCGTGCCTGTGTTGTCAATCTGGACACTTTTACCCCAATCGCTAAGGCGAGGGTGCGTGAGCGATTGACCACTCTGAGTGCTGAGAAGTTGAAAGCGGTAGAGGAGGCGCTGCATTTCTCTCTCGGCCTGGAACGGTAACAGGTGTGTCGTGAGTTAGCGGTGATATGTACGTTTTCGCCTCGTTAACCCGCATGTTCTGAAGGACACTATGATCCTGTGGACTATTCAAGACATGGCAGCCTGGGAACGGTTGCAGTGCAAAGGTGTGCTCAGGGGTGACGGTAGGCGGGTTCCGGCATACTATCGCCATGCTTACTGATGGATGTCAGACCAGATGCGCCTGCGGCTGCCCCCTCACCATGCTCGCTTTCCCCTCTGGGGGTGGTATCGCTGGCAGGGAACAAAGCAATGCCAGCCGGACTTGCGGGCCTCGGGACATCTGGCTAGAGGGCTGCCCGGCGTCCGTATCGAGCTTGAGCTTCCTGAGAATAGTGTCCTCCTTTCCGATTTCGATTCCTGGCATTGTGTCCTCAACCGTTGTTTTCTATCTCTCAATGAGCAAGAAGACGAGGCTTTCGTTCGCGAGTTGGAAAGAACAGGGGTAGAGCAGAGGTGGCCCTACCCCGAGCCATTTCATCTTCGCGTGGTCTCCAGTTGGCAATACATATTCGACCTGGAAGCTGGCGACGTAGAGTGGCTGGGTCCGCTATCAGAGCGCAGTATTCAGGCGACATTCTGGGAATTGACCATTTCCCAAATTCGACGCGTAGACATATTCAGGGCAAGATGATGGGAACGAGACAGCCGGGCCGGTGTACGTATTTGGCCCATCCTCAGCTACCGCACTTGCGACACCGCCGCTGGCTTGCCCGGGCCGATGACTTCGAATTCGGGGAACAACATACTAATCAAGTCTATTGGCCCCTCGGGCCGGGACAAGCCCCATCCCTACGTGCTGTCTCACCTCGGCATTGCGAGTCCCGATTTATCGGGACGAAGCAATCTCGGCTGGGGGGCAATAGAGATTGCCACGCTTCGCTCACAATGACAAAACCAAAGGGCGCAATGACAGCTGCCTCGCCGTGGGTGGAGACAGCTAGAAATGGTAGAATACCGATGCAAATGGAGGTAGAAAATGGCAAAGACAGTCTTGATATCTGAGGATAGCATTATAGCGATGCTTAAAGGATTACCTGAAAATACTCTGATGGACATATTTTCAAAGATGTTAATCCAAAGTGACACCTCTCCTTTAACTAATGAAGAGGAGACATCGTATAAAGAAGCTTTAAAGGAGCATGAGAAAGGTGAGATTATCAATTGGGAAGATTTGAAATAAAGTTTTCTAGAGAAGCAGCCAAGCGGTATAAAAAGCTACCAAATACAAAGCCCAGATCCCAAATAATGCCAAATTACAAAGCCCAAGACTCTAAACAGTGACAAATGACAAAGTTCAAAACCCAAATAAGAAAAAATGGTGAAAGAAGCGTAGTGGCGGAGTTTATCTCCGCCTGGGGTTGAAAGGGCGGGGATAAGCCCTGCCCCCTACGGAGTGAGCGTGAAAATGAAAAAGTTAAGACTGAATAGCCATGTAAGGAAAGC
>JAUWQP010000034.1 GCA_030611015.1 Chloroflexota bacterium
ACCCGACAATATATGGCTGCGTTCTTCATATTTGCCCCAAAGCTAACCAGATTTACTGGTTATGTTCTTCAAGGAGGTGCCTTTCACATTCTGCTTCTATGCTTTCCCTCGTCGCCCCTGTCTGGCTGAAAGCTGCCACCTGCTTACCATCATGCATGAGCAGGACGATATGGTCGTCTGGATAGGATAGTGAAAACCCCCGTTTTCTGAGTTCGTCATTCATTAACATCTTTCCCCAACCTCCTGCGTTCTTCATGCAAGCACAAACAATAACTCGGAACGGGGAAGAAGTCCATACCATTTCTGGCCAATCTGGCCAAATTTCTTAGTTTTTACCATTTAAATTCCACCGATTGCTGAATTCTAAGTGATTCGTCCGCACTTATCGTCTTTAGATACCGCATGGTCATCAGGGCAGACTTATGCCTCAGCTGATCCTGAACCGCTTTAGGGTTACCGGTCTGCCTCAGTCGCTCTATGGCTCCGGAGTGGCGTAGTATGTGAACCGCTCCAACCCTGTCAACATCACGGCTCGGTCTTGGAATGCCGGCCCGGTCGAAGGCTGCGGTCACTATTCGGAAAGCCTGCGACCGGGTAATGGGAAAGAAGCGGTCATCAACAGCCAGCTTTTGGCAAAATGCATATGCGTGAAGTTCGGATATTAAACTAGCTGAGACCGCAACCAGTGCTACCCTTCCTCCCTTACCTTTTATCTTCAAGGCCTTTCCCTTTTCATTCCGAACTATATCGGACGGTCGAACACTGATCGCCTCACTGCAGCGGAGGCATCCGTCAAAGAGCAGTAGGATAAGAAGACGGTCTCGCTCTCCGTGTCGGCTTTCCTTGGCAGCAGCAGCTAAAGCCTTTACCTGGTTAATGTCCAGGTGGGTCACATAATCGCCGGCGAGTGCCTCGGACTGCCTGATAGCTGACACTTGGTTACTTTTGTTGATTAATACCGAGGAAACCGGCACTGTTAGCCTATTCATTTTATCTTCAGACATCTTGCTCATAGCCTCAATAATTCAACAAAAGCATCAATTATGGTGCGCTATTATGTCCTTTGTTTTTATCCCCCATTTTACGCTTGTCACAATGTCCTTTGATTTATCCTGCATAGTTTCCCCCGCAAATTCCCTTTTCGTTACCGTCTTACACGTTGTAACAGTTGTCAGTTTTGGCGTAGGCTTTTTATGAGCTGGTAAATTTCCTTTTGCTTTTCAACAACGGCCCGGAAATCTTTTAGCCCTGTTTCTGCTACTTCCAAATCAACCGTGTGGTCAAGTGCGTTTGTTACGTTAGAAAAGTAGGCTATCGGACGCCAGTAAATATTACCGTTGGTCTTTGAAGTTCCTTTTTGGTATAATGTGACGTTAAGGCTATCGCTTTCAATCTTGTATTTATCACTTATCAGCATTTTTCTTGCCCCCCTACTGGCTTAGGGTGACACTTTGAACATAGCCATTCATTCCAGTCGGTCAGCCAGTAATCGCCGCAGCCACAGTTATGGCATGGGTGAGTAGGGTAATCCGGGGTACTGTCATCGGCTGGCGGTGTGGTTTCAGTTTTCGTGACATTTGACTTGTCACCATTATTCCGTGTGCTAATAAGCGTCCCATCCGTCCCATCCGTCCCAGTTTTCTTCAAGATAGAAGGATTTGCACTTTTGTGGGACACTTGGGACACTTGGGACGGTTGGGGGCACACGACATATTTTGAACTGCGTAGAACATCAGGCGCTTCGGCTGGGGGATCATCTTCTTCCGTATAGTAATAGCGGGACACTATTTCCCGCCACTTCCTTGCATCTGGTACAGCATAAAGCCTGGGCTTCTTCTTCCCCCCCGGAAGCCTTCTACTTTCGACCGTGAAGCCTATGCCGGCTAGGGCATGGGTCACCGCTTTAGGGCTGCTGTGCATTTGCTTTGCGACCATTGTAGGTGTTACCGCCAGTGGCTTACTATCCGAGTAATATTCGCTGAAGGCGCTACTAAGGTCTAAGTCACCACTGGCAATGCTGTATACCAAGTTAAATAAAGAGCCTTCCCAGGCCATTGACCGCTCACGCCGTAAGTCCTTCTGGCGTGCCAGAAGATAGTTCTTGAACTGCTGAATTCCCTCTGGCCATACCTGAAAAACAATAGAAAGTGGCATAGCAAGCTGCTTGAGGCGTGGCTCTATAGCGAGGTCATTAAAACTCACCATCTTGCTACCATCTACCCCATTCCAGTGTTCAAGTACAAATCGGGTGATATAATTCCTGAGTGCCTGCACCTGCGCTAGATACTCACGGAGTGGAAGTATAATCGGAATATCCTGGTTGCTTGTCTCATAAGTCGCAATAGAAAGTAGTCTCCCTTCAGTTGCATTGTCTTCGAAGGGCTGACGCATAGCTAAAACTTTGGGCATGAAAGGGTCAAAATATTGTTGGAAGCGTGGATTTTGCTTATCTGAGAGTACGTAATATTGTCCACGTTCAATGCCGAGGTTCAGAAATTTGGTAATTTGGTGAGCCATATCGCCAGAGAGGTCGGCTTCATCCATGACCATTGTGCCCCGCCAGTACTGGCTGGTGCGGGCCATTCCACTGAAACTGCTGGCCCCACTGGTGATCAGAGGATAGAAGCATAAATTCCCCACGACCTTCTGTATCCGACTTTTTCCTTTACCTGTGTCACCAATGAACCTCAAATAGCCTAGAGTGTTTACCTTCTGGTAGAACCACGTGAACAATATGTAATAACAACAAAGCTCCAAGTCCAGCGGGGCTAAGTCCACGTATATGGCAATGTGCTTCTTGATCCTGTTGAACAACTCTCCGGCACTAAGCAACGGGCTGGCGCTTATATTTTCATCAGGCATTCCAACAATGGGTACTTCGACGCCGTCCGCCCCCTTAGGGAGTGGTTGCGGTGCTACACTACGTCCATTGCCAACTGACACCTGGGCCGTAAATCTCACTTGGCCCTTGTTCAGGTAGGCGAAGGTCATTTGCCCATCAAACCTCCTAATTTGAAGGTATAACCTATCCTCTGAATACAGATAGGGGCGCCGTATTGTTTCCTCTTCTATGTCCGGCTGGTATGGTTTCACCAGGGCCTTCATATCATCAA
Source organism: Chloroflexota bacterium (assembly GCA_030611015.1). GTDB lineage: Bacteria > Chloroflexota > Dehalococcoidia > GIF9 > AB-539-J10 > RBG-13-51-36. The sequence goes on from JAUWQP010000034.1 coordinate 3,114, forward strand.
GGGTATGCCTGTCAGCCAGGTAGTCATCAACCCCCACTTTACCATTGCTGCCATTTGGTAGATGAATAACGAGTAGCTTGGACTGCTTGTTAGTCAAGTGTTGGCTTAGTCTTTGAAGAGCTTGCCTTACTTGAGGTTTTCCTATGATATCGGAATCAAAAGCAAGATAGGCCGTCCTGTCTCTTAGGGCGATATAGTCCCAGTCGGCAAGTAAGGTGGTGCCACCAAGGTCGTTCTTTCCCTTGAACCCCCAGACACCGGTGAGTGATATAGCGCAGGCTCCACGTGATGCCAAAGAATCGGCTTTCTTTGAGCCTTCGGTAATCCAGAGGTCTACCGAGGGGTCGCCCAGCATCTTTTGGCAGCGGGGAGGACAATCCAGCCTTACACTACTACCAGCGGGGTTTTCGTATCTCACTAGCTTGCCTTTACCGTCCTGGCGGGGAGTATCTGGCTTGAACTGGTATCCAACTGGCTTTCCATCCACACCCCATAACGGAATAAGGATACCAGGCACCCGTTGCTGTGCTTTGGAGAAGCCCAAATCCGCTAGACGCTTTTTGCCCAGGATACTCTCATAGCCTCGCTCCCGGATGACATCAGTAGAGATGGCAGAAGCCTTGAGATGGTCAAGGTGCTTTTGCAGAAGCTCGGGAACCTCGTCAGAGAATGGGGAACTTGACGAAGTGCTATTGTTAGTGCTATTTTTACTCACGGAAACCATTCTCCTCAGCGCTACCAGTCAAAGCATTCCCACCTGGAGCTTGGCTCGGTGGCATTCTTTTTTCTGCACTCTTGGACTCGCCGATTAGCTTCCGCCAGAAAGCCGACCAGCACCGACGCTGATACTCGGTGCCTAGCCCGGCAACGATATTGACCGTTAGCTTGACTTCTGCCTTTGTCGCTGGTTTATACACTTTCCGCCCCTTATTTTTGCGTAAGCTCACCCTTTGGATGTACTGGAACCAATCTGAGTTCGCCATCCCCTATCAAAACCACCTCTTCACCCGCCTTAAGTTTACCCTGAGTCCAGCTTTTGGGTAGTACAACTGCAAGACTTCCCCCGATTTTTAACACCCTCTTGATTTGAGCAATGGCCATCTCTCTCCTTGTTTAATTTCTTATTTGCGAAGTATAATTTAAGTGTAGGGCAAAAAAGATTGCCGTCAATTCGATAGGACATATCGGGACATTTAAGACGCCGGAGCATACAATTATGCCAAAGAAAAAGTTAAATGCTAGGGAGTGGGCAAAGGAAAAAGATGTGTCATACAAGCAAACATTAAGGCATCTTGCAAACCCTAAGATTAGGGAATCCAAATTTCCAGGAGCCTACCAGATACAGCCTAGAGGTACCTGGTTTATTCCCGTTGACGAACAACTTAGAGGGCTGACTCAACCCTCGACAGTTGAAGAGATTGTGATTGAAGAAGAGCGAAGAAAGGCAGTGATGGCACATTTCGAGAACTTGCGTACTATAGCTGGGCGATGGAATAGTGAGTTATGGTTGCCGCCCCCTTGGCGATGGGATATAGCTCACTTAGAGTATGTGTTTTACGTGGATACAGAAAAGGTGGCTAGAGGGGAGGGTATAACAGGATATAAGCTACCAGCCGATTTGGTGAGCCCAGAGAAGTCCCAAGGACATTTTAGGCATTTTGAAGAAGGCGATGTCCACTGGATAGTTCAAGACGATGGGGCGATCATTCTGAAACTGCCGGTGGAAGATAAGGCTGCTTTTGGTCATTTGAAAGCGCATACTCAAGAGTCGCCAGCATTGGGGCTCTTTGCCAAGTGGAAAAAAGAAGGTGGCACCTACATACAGTTCTGCTCATCACTGCTCGCTAGAATTGAACAGGATACAAAGAGGGCGATAAGGACAAAATCTGGGCTTTCTTGGTGGAGTATTTATCACGATGCTTTTTGCACCAAAGATACACTGCTCCGTTGCGAGAGATGCGGAACCGAGAACCCTAATGCCTTCATTTGCCTTATTTGCGGTGGTAAGTTCTCGCAGGAGGAAAAAATCAAACTGCACATAAGGGACAATCATCTCAAAGTTGACCCAAAAGCGTGGCTTTTGCCACAGTGCCAAAATTGTCATTTGCCACTGGGCTGGCTACGCCCTCTTGCGAAGGGATATGAACGAGCTACCAACCATCCACAGCTATCGCCGATTCACATTCACGGCTGGGGCAATATCGAGGAATCGGTGGAGATTGAGCGGTTCGAAGATATGACGCAAGTACACGCAGTCTTGAGAGACAAATATCGAGGTCATGACCTAGTTGAGACTATCTTGGAAAGGGAGAAGGAAGTCAAACAGGTCGAAACACGCCTCAGGGAGGAGCTTGTATCCCTTTCACAACAAAGAGTTTTTCTTGGGAAATGTCCAGCCTGTCCTGATTAGTAGTTCAAAGTGATAGTCAATGGGCTGAGACGGACTCTTACTCGGCAACTTTTGAGAGGGATTTGGCTGTTAGCGGTAGGGGTAAACAAACCGCTAGATTGTTACTTGGGAGATAGAACCTATCGAATTGTCCGTCTTATGTCCGTCTTAGTGGGAAGACTACGAACGGCGAATCATTGGTTCGAGCTCGGTACCACCCGGTTTATTTTTAATAAGCTTTTTGTTAATATTTCAGTCAAGGGGGAAGGCATAACTGTTAGTTTGTCAGTGTGAAATATCTTTGAGGAGAGAGCAATGCGTGACCCAACCCGATCGGAAGTCATTAATTCAGTCAATCAAGGCATAAGAAAGGCCCAAGAGGATTATAAGAAAGCTTACATGAGTGACATTTGCTCTAGCTATGCTCCTGAGTATTTAATGACTGTTTATATCTTTCAATCAATACTTGAACTCAAAGAAAAATGTAACTGTACGTATGGCATTTCATTGGAAGAACCTGTTTATGAGTTAGCAAGATCGCTTGGGGCGCGCCCCCGATATCCAGAAGATGCGCGTGTATATGGGTATTGCGATTTGTTACTTAGGGATAAAAATAATAAACCAAGAGCTGTGATCGAAGTTAAGAAGTGCGCTAGGGATTACCCGGGAGATTTAGGAAGACTAGCGTATTTGGTCGAGAAAGGTCTTGAATTCGGTGTTTGTGCATCATGTTGGTTCGAAGAGGTCAAAGACAATAACCACAAAGAAGCGGAAGATAGGCTTAAAGAAGAAATACAGTGTATACATGAGCATATTAGGAATGACATCAGTAAACGATATAGTAGACTTTTCATAGAAAGAGAGCCGGGTAATATTGAGAGGCTGGTGTTAGAAGGAGAGACATTAGGCCAAAAAGAAGAATCGATGTGGTGCCCCGTATGTTTCGTAGTTTATCGTAAAGAAGACCAATAGTAAATATCCATCTGCAGGTAATAAGGGGAAATCCAACTCGCGTGTCCTGCTTCCGCCCATCGTATGGTAGTGCCCAAGACGTCACATTCTGAGTTTTAGTTAACAAAACCGAGAATTGTTCAGAGAACCGGGCACCTACCTTCTCTAGACGGAAACCGGTCCTATTATGCAGGCACTCAATTCTTACTCTCATACATCTTTTTCATAGGGTATCGTGTTTAGTAGATTTCTCAACCTGGTTTCTAGTATTGGCTGCTTCTGTTTGTCTGCGTAACCCTCTGTTAGGAACTTATCTATAGCGGTGAAGAAAGCGTCACGTAGAGTCTCCAAGCGCAACATAACGGTGCCACTATCTATTTTGGGATCGTATTCTATGGAGCAGTTTACACCAGCCATGTATCCTATTCTTCTGGAACTACCACCCTTTGTCCTCCGGGACTCTACAGTATAAGTGTGTACCACACCACAGCGGGCACTGTATAGTTCCTCGCCAGTTATCTGAGTAGCCTGGTTCTTCAGACTCGGGCTTAAATATCGCTCTGCCCATTGAATGAAGTCGTTAGCGTGAACTTCTTCTTGGCTGGGTGGCATGTCTAGGTATGACATAGCATCAATCCCGCAATAGATTAGGATCAAACAAGCACCATAACACTCGTTGTCATATGTAACCTGGATGCCTCGCTTGATGCCTTGGTAGATGGCGTTTATGAGCGAATCCCCTGCAAATCGCATGTCAGCCTCCTCACCGCGTATAGGTAGATGGTTTCTCTCTCGAGTTAACACGACGCGGTCTCATTGTATTCGTTTTTGGATAGGGAGACAACGTTTCCAAGAATTGGCATTATACCATCTTTCTTAAGGAGGGCGGAGATATCTTATGCGATGCTAAAAAACACGAGCCACCAAAGTAACATTTGTCAGTATTGTGCAATCAGGTTCCAGGTAAAAGTTGAACAAGTTAAGCTAATGTTACATGGCTGCTAAAAAGAGTCATTGAAAATGATACAGGGTCTGTAAAGCTGATACTGTAACATATCTACCCTTGGGGTAAATCTTTCAATGGCATTCTCTGCAACTGTTCTAAAATACTTTTTGGGTCTAGTCCTGCATTCAGTAGCTGTTGTTGAATTTTAATGCGTAGAGCACCCTCAGTGCCCTCCCCGGACTGTGCTCTAACTGTCCGAAGAATGCCGGAGGCTTTCCGTGCTAGATCACGAATTTCATCAACTGCTATATAATGCACTCCCTCAGCATGGGGCAAAGCTTCTTTTGAGATCGTAGATCGCGGTGATACCATTACGACGAGTGACTGTGAATTAGCTGATAGTTTGACATTATGAGAAACCCAGTCAAAGTGCCCCTTAGCCTCACGTGCGTCCCTAATTGGAATTGGGGCTTCAGCAGTCTCTTCACTCTTGGCTTCAAGGGCTAAGCAAACCGTATCGGATAGTTTCCAGATACAGTCAGGGGCACCCTGAGCTTGCGGACGCCAAGCTACAAATCCTAGAAATTTTCCCAGTTGCTCCAATCCCTGGGTAAATGGTGAGCTTTCGTTCTTTCCGATAACGTCATGGAATTCGCTTATAATTCTTTCAAATTTCGGACCAAAAAGACCGAGTTGGGTTAGTAAGTCCTCTACATTTTCTACAGCACAACTTAAAAGTTCATCTACTCCGGGTGCCAACCCACTCATAATCTCTATTCTTGTTAGAGCAGCGAACCAGCTAACTGCGGTGGGGCACCTTGCCGCCCTAGTAAATAGGTCTTTTGCTACGTCAACGACAGATGGGGCCCGTGTCGTTTGTGCTATTAACCATGCAACTGAACCGGCTAGGTAATACCACCATGCTCGGTAGCCCGCTACTTCGTCGCCAGATAGAACATCAGAAATACTCCTTGCCTTGGCCAGGGCACCCTCATAATCACCGCTCCAAAGTCTATATAGGTAATCGACTTCATCGCTAGCTACCGAGAGAAAGACTTCGGAAGCGCTGTCAGTCACTCGGCTTGCTTTGTCTCGATATTTCTTAATCCAATCATCAGCGTCTTGCCAATCCTCGTCTTGTGCGAGAAAAGCATTGAGCAACTCGCGCCAAGTATCTGTCGTGTTAGCAGCGGACATTTGAAGTCCGTATTCCAATTCTGCTTGAAGCTCCGGATGCATACTTAATCTCACCTCTCTTTTTGAACAGAAATCGACTAGAGATGCACCGATAAGAACAATCGCAGCATAGTCCGTTGGTCCCCTTGTGCATCTCCCAAAAGCTTGCGTTAGCCGGGTACGAATGCGATCTCTAAGCAGCGAAGTGGCCCTGAGTCTACTTAACAAGAATTCTTCTTGGGCATTGTGTGCTGAAGGCAACCCGTATACTACCATTAGCCGACACGCTTCTCCCTCTAAATCAAGACCATCATATCTGCCCGATAGAACTAGAACGGCCTCTGTAGAGGAAATAAACTTAGTGAGCGATTCCTCTATATCTCGTGCAGATAACACTGTTCGTTTTATTCCTATTCCTGCCAGATCAGTCTCTACTTTCCCAGCTGTCAATCTATCTGGACATAGCACCACGGATCTCTCAACAGCACCGATTGATTGCCACAGAACCTTCTGTACATCCGCATCATTAAGTGCATAACCTGGTACGACAAAAAAACGACGGCCTATGCTCTGTCTATCCCAACCTTCTGGCACTGGTATCCTCTCAATTGTTGGTACACCAGTAATCCTTTCAAGTTCTCCACCAGCACCAAGTGTAGCAGACATGTACACGCGATGATTTGCTGAAGCAAAAGGCGAATGGGTTAACGTCGGAGGAATGATTGGTCGAATACACATTGACGCCCAAGAAATATACATATTACAAGCGTACATATGTTCGTTGTTCATGCTCCAAGGATAGTGGATCGAATCGTATGCTGATACTTCAAATAACTCCTGCAAATGAGGCAGCTGTTTTAAGTAGATGGGATATGGAACTTTGTCTACAGCTCGACGCATATTTGGGGGTGGATTTTCAGATTCAATAGTACCTATGAATTCATCGCGAAGGCTCCCTTTAAAAACATCAAGGACCGCAAAGTACAGATCCTTTTGGTCAAACCTGTCAATTGATAGAGTCCACAAAGAGGCAACATAGTCCTCAGCTGAATGTGCATCATCTAATACTAAACAATTAGCGTCTTTGAGTCTAGGATTAGTATTAAAAACACCACTATATGTAGTAATTGCCACCGCACCACCAGATGCATATGCACTAAAGCTTGCAGGAGGATATCTTGTCTGATCGCCAACGAGTACAGAAGCTTGTATACCATAGTCTGTTGCAAGGGCATGGACCTGATTTGCTAATTGGCGTGTTGGGCATAAATAAAGTGCACGTTCACCCAATGCTCGTCGACGATATTCCGCTATGAGTAGTCCTATGAGGGTTTTTCCCGTTCCTGTTGGTAGTTCCAGAGCAACGTCTTTTGAAGTCCGGTATTTCTGGTGCCATGTCCGAAGAATGTCAGCTTGGTGTGACCAGAGATATTGAATTTTTGTTGATCGTTGCTTTAGATCCCGAAAGAGTGATTCGGGATCTGTTGGTGAAGCGCCGGAGGGTTCACCAATCTTAAACCGAGAATTCTTTGGCATTTCAGTTAATTCCCTTTATATTACATTATACACATGCCATTTGAGTAGAGAATAGCACAGTTATGGTTTTCCCTCAAGATCCTAATCTCTCAAACAAAGTAAGCTGTACCCGAGAACTCATAGGTTGAGCTTGGACAAGTTGGTAACTTTCACAATTCGCTAAAAGGTGCAACGAGGTAAGGGTTCAAGCTTCCGTGCTGACTCTACCGCCCAAGAGACATTGACGATTAGTCTTGTGGTAAAATAGTAACGTGATAAATAGAGATATGGCTCGACATGGAATCCTATTATTCGCTTTTAGCCTGCTATTACTGGCGGTAAAGCAGGTGAGCGAAACCCCTATATTATTAATACCTTCGTCAATACCTCCTCCACCTGCTTGCTTTTCTACAGCTTTAAGGATAATCCTCATTGTAATATCACTGATGTTCACGATTGCTATTTTCTGGATATGGCGGACGTATCGGTTAGCGAATCTCTTGAAAGGGTGGCTTGAGAAGGTAGCATACTTGATAATCTTCCTCCTTTTACTATTCATATTATGGTTAACACCACCCATACCTGCTACGCCTATTTGCCTTTTCACAGCTTTAGGGATGGTCGTTCTTCTAACATCTCTGGCATTCATGGTTGCGGTTTTTTGGAAGCCCCTGGCGAGTAAACTTGAAAATTTCTCAGAAGGCCAGCTCCAGTATACATATTGGATAATCTTTTGGTTAGTCTATATCGTTGGTTGGCTCAAAGGTCTATCAAGCATTCCCACAGAGGGATTTGCCTTTAGGATAGTATACTGGATTGGCCTTGCGTGGTTTTTTGTAATTCCGATTATTATGTTGAGGGCTACTTGGCAGACAGGAAAACTTAAATAACTATTTGTTTGTTCATGCTAAGCCACGCTCACCTGTTCAATATTTCGTTCAGTGTGGCAAATGTTAGATAACTCAGCACCCCCTCGAACAAGAACGAAAATGCGCGAAATAATCGAAGAGAAACCGGGGGAGAAAGCCTGCTTAATATTCTAAGATATTCGAAGGACTCTATTAATGGGTCTTTTCCCAGCGGGACGAAGAAGACGACCTCGTGCGACTGTCCGCTCTCATCCAGTATGGAGGCAAAGAGGTCCACATTTACAGTATTATTGTCCTTCAGGGTGACTACAGCCGTCTGCTGCCCCTCCTTCAACTGAGCCCATAGCTCCGGGTCGCTAAGGATAGGGCCGCCATCCGCCTTCGCTGGTGACGGCAAGGCCAGCAGCAAGCATATTATTAGTACCAGCTCTATTACGATTATCAGCTTTTTCTCCATAGTAGCCTCCTGTATGTTATCCCTGTCCGCGGGTCTTGTGCCCTCAGGGCATCGCTTCATATTTAATCCTTTGAAGTCGGCCTTGGTGTTGGCCTTGCCTTAAACCTTATCCAGAAGGCATAAATGAGACAGAAGATTCCCACTATACCAATAAGGCCCTTGAGTATGTCAATGCCCAAGAACACGGGGAGCATGTCAAGCTGGCTCATGCCCTTTTCAGCTAGCCAAGGTACAAGCATCGAAGGCACAAGAGTTGCTGAGAGGCATGTCATAATGGATGTCACCAACATCAAGGAGACGCCAGTGAGGAGGAGGCGCTCAGCCGTACCTCTCCCACGCCTTACCATTATCACGGCGGCAATTATAGCCACAATCCACGCTACTAGATAGGGAGCAGTGGTGAGGAGACCACGAATGGCTAAAGAAGCGTACATGCCCATACTTGGCACCACTATCAATAAAACCGCTAGAGCTACACCACATAAAATAAGCAGCCTCTTCATCTTTTGGCCTTTCTCGCTTTTAAGTATTGGGCTACCCCGCACCCGAGCACCGCTAGACCCAAGATAAGAAAAGACAAGCCAAGAGGTAGCAGAAAGACCTTTACCCCCATGATGCTGATAGCTGCCCCCAATGCCATCTGTGCAATAGCTAACTTCATAGCTCACCCCCTTCGATTCATCTCAATTTACCGGCTTGCTGCAATGAACCGAGATTTCCCATTTCAGCTCGTAATGAGGCAATCCTCACGCCTGACCGCTCTTGGTGCCGATGATATGCACATGCGACGTAGTTGTCAAGCCCACTCAGAGCCTCACTCGCACCCCGTGACATCCAAGCGGTGCACGGCAGTACCCAGAATCCTCGTCCCAGAGTTCCATCAGAGCCCTTGAACCTCGTAAGAGCCAATACTTCCCCCTGTATCACCTCACCACCCAGCTTGTCCTGGCGTACGGCTTAGCCCGGAGCTAGACGTAGCCGGGTTATGCGCCCCAGGATAGCGGCAAACAGGTCTCTGGACACTGCCACCTCAGCTAGCTGGAAGATAATGTGCCGGGCATGGCGCACAATCCGTCCCCCTATCTTAATCAGTTTCACTTGAAGGCTACGCAGTGACCAATCATTGATTGCCTTCGGTAAGCATAGCCTACGCAGGAAGTTACCCAGATTGTAGGCCAAGATGAAAAGCTGGAGCCGCACCTGGTTGGCAACAAAACGATGGCAGGAGAGCCTGGTCCAGTTTAGGGCATACTTACCCTCCTTAATCCACTGCTCTGCCGTCCCACGCCTGTTATAGAAGTGCACCACACCCTCAGGTTTAGCGAATAGGTTGGTCACGACGAAGCCTACTCGGGGGAATAGCTGTCCCCGGTGCCACTCCACTTTAGCCACTACCCGCCTGGGGTGATCCCAGCTTTTTGCCTGATACTGGAAGTCGTGGTACCAAATGATTGGCTTCTTAGGTGGTCGCCCAACCGGTCGCTTCAGTAGATGCTTGATATGCTCCTGCAGTACCTCGTTGGCAGGAAGCCGGATAGCGTATCCGATGTCTCGTGGCTCCAGGTAGTCGTATACCTCGGGTTTGGCAAAGGCAGCATCTCCCCTGAACAGCAGCCGTATCCCTCTCTTCTTGTATCGCTTCACAATTGGCTCCAGAACCTGCCGCCAACGCTCAGCGCTATGGACATTGCCCGGCCGTAGCATTGCTCCTTCGCAATCTCCCAATTCGTTGAAAAGGAATAGTGGGTGATAGCACACCGTCTCGAAGTGGCCGTTATAGGCGGCTCCTTCTTGCTCTCCATATACCGGGCTTTCCGAGCTGTCCATATCCAGGATCACTCGCTGGTGAGGTGTCCGCGCCATGGCTTGGTCTATCCACTGAGTATTCAGTTGCTCCAGGCCTCTCAGGTTCTCCTCGGTAACAAGGGCTTCGGTTTCAAACCGGCTCAGGGTATTGCTGCTGGCGGCCTGCTTCTCCATGGCCCGGCGGCCAACCACCGCTTGCATAGCAGGGTCCCTGGCCAGCCGTACCGCATCATTGGTGTCCTCGTATCCCGCCAGACGACTATACACTGACTGCCGCAACAGGGGCACCAGCTCATGCTGCACATTCCTGCCACCGCGGGTCTCTTGAAGATAGATCGGTGCCATCTCCGTTAGTCCCAGCACCTCATCCAGTTCTCGATAAGCCAGCAGTCCTGCGTCCGAGGTAATCCTGGCCCCGTGGAATTCTAGCCTCAGCCGCTTATCGAATTGAAGCTGCAGTGTCTCCCTGGTCCTTTCACCCATTGGGTTCCTCCAATTAGCCCTGTCTAATGTGGCCAAACAAGGGGCTTTTGAAGCTATTTTACCATAGAAACCTGTCTATACCCCAGTTTGATATGGGAAATCAGGGTTAATATAGTGTGGGTGGCGGCAGATGAATTCACTTGAAGATCTAAAGGGCAGGCTCAAATGGATGGATGAATATCATCTGGAAGAGCGTGCCGAAAGGTTGAAAGAGATCGGCGGACCAGGTGTCGGAGGATTGGAGCCACGGTGTTCTCCACATTTCATAACGCAGGCAGATACGGAAAAGGGAAAGGAGCTAATGGCCCTGCAAGATTCGATCTCCAAGCTGTGGAATGAAGCAGCGATGTGCTATGTTAATGGTCAATTCAGAGCTTCCATTGTTTTGTTCGCTACACTTTTGGAAGCGGCCCTGAAGTATGAACTTGAAAGACGCAACATAGACTTCCCAGAAAGGTTCACATTGGGGCAATGCATGGAAAGATGCGGAAAACATCATATCTTGCCTAAAAATGAAAAGGACCGTGTGACTGCCGCTGCCATCAAAGTAAACAACTATAGAAACGACGTTGTGCACGCAAACATAGAAAGATACAGGCCCGAGAGCTTGCTTGGCGAGAAAGGTCCAGAACATGAAGTAAAGCCAGTGCGGGATCCTTCTAGATATATCAAAGATGGAGCTCTAACTGGCGATGGTGAAACTATCTTACTAGGCCGAGGAGGTCTGAGCATAATATATTGGTATAAGGCTGCGGCCAAGAATACGTTGGAATGTACGAAAGAAGTTCTAAAGTTTCTATATCCCTCTGCTTAGATATCTGCGCATCCGGGTTCTGATTCATGACTCTTGTAAAAGTCCAATAGAGACCTAACAAGTTGAGTTTTCGTGCAATCGGCAAGAGTCTGGACTAACGCTGCTAGTCAGCGATTAAGCTGCCGTTAGGTAATTCAGAGTCTGGTAGTTGTATTAGCCGCCTTAAATAAGCTGGCTACCTAGTACCACGATTCGGAAATCGTATGTCCTGCTAGGCGCTTTCTTTGTCATTCGTTTCTGCTCTTCGTCAGTTTGGCTGCAGCCGTCGCTTCCTGTCGAATGGCTTCAATATATTCTTCAAGAAGGACTCCAGCATAGCCAAGGTCGCCCAACGCCTTTGACAATCGGTAGTCTGAGTCAGCTATCTGACTGCTGAAATACCACATACCTGCGTTAACCGCTTCAGCACGCTCGCCCGCCTTTGTTGCTTCTTCTAAAATCCCTCGTTGTACTGTTTCAATATCTTGACTATTCCCACTCTTATAACGTGTGATCTTCTCAAATGCACGCTTGACCCAAACATCGACAGGTTGTAGCAAATGCCTGTCTTTGGTAGGAAATACGTTGTATATTACTGCAACGTCACGGAGAAAGAGTGACGCTATCTTCGGACCTATCCCGTTGATTTCCTGTATTGCGTTATGCACGTCCCTCGTATGGTCTAGCTGAAGCCCGGTCTTGGCGAAGACTACAATATTCGGAGGAAGTCCAGACCTCGAGATGTCGTGTAAAAATTCAATGAAGGATTTGTTGCAGGTAGTCGCTGGGCCCGTTTTGCGCGTATAAGAGGTTGCTTGCGGACACAAAGGATTATTGGCATAATTTAGCTTTGTCTCACCCGAATAGTCGCGGAAAAGGCCCCACGCCAGTTGAACTGTGTTTGCATGTGTTAAAGGACACCGCTGGCGTGCAAGTTCACTTATCACATCCGTTGCGACATGTCGGTAATCCGGTTTAGCTCCTTGTCTTTCAAAGGCATAACCCGCAAGGAATATGCCAATCGCTTCCCAATCATCAGTCTCAGGGGACGGATATTTTTGCCACAATGGTCTTAAGAATCTAGCCTCGAAAAGAGTACCTAGCTGCGCAAAGAATCTGAAACACTTAGGGAATTCGTTCAATTCACCCATCTTACACTCTTCTTTCTCTAAGCCATTCCGCTATTGCCTCTCGAACTATTTCATCCAGTGGTCTTCCCTCCTGAGTCTCCACGTTTTTCAGCTTGCCATACATGGTTGGTGCTACGCTGATAGTGAGTTCCGTACCTCTTGGAGCGACATCGGTATCAGGTAGTAGCCCTTCTCCCTTAATTCGTTGTTCCAGCTTCGCTTCTTGTTCAGCATCGATAAACCTATGCAGACCCATAAGCCACGGTGCACGGACAAGCTGCTCATCAGTTAAGTCTCTTACCCACTGCTCACTTGGTAGCGGTTCAAATGGTTCGAGATGTACAAAAGCAAAACCTTTCTCATAATCTTGCCCCTCTTTCACAGGTTCAGAGTCGACGCTACGCACAGTGGTTCTGCCCCATAGGGTGTAATTTTTCCCACCAGGCTGCCGAAAGATAAGGAAGACCTTCGTGCCTGGCCGTGCCCGGTTGCCGAATGTTCGTCCCTTCGGGATGCAACCCCAGTGGTATTCGGTACAAAGACGCCGCTCCCAGCAGTCACCTGAGCACACTTTATCATTTGGGTCCGGCTGTTTAATCCCAAGACCGCCTTGAAAGCAACGCCAGCAACCGTTATCCTTACCAGGGGTTGTACACTTTGCGCGCCAATCTTGATTATTATAGAGAACCCGTATTACCATTCCCACTTGAGACCTCCCAAACCAATTGAATAAGATAATGATACCATTGGTTACACCATTTGTCAAGAGGCTAATGATAGGCTATTGAATTTTCATGTAGTAAAGTTAGTTGGCAGCTCGTGAATAGCAAATAAGCAACTGCTGCAACGCCGGTATTAACTGCTTCTTCTCAAACAGGAGTCCGGGAACTGTCCAGAAAGGCTCACCACTTAAGTAAAGAGGTAACATTTGTCAGTTTTGTGCAACGATAATTCAGCGCATTACACAAGGTGCTAATATTGTTCAATGAGGCAGCAATCCAGTTTTCGCTTTATAAGACAAAATTGCCGAATGGCACAGGTCAAAAGACCTACTTCAACTCGGGTATCTTAATGGATGAGGCAGATTTAACAATTTCTAAGAATTCCTTTTTAAGATTCTCCCATGGAGTCTTTAATGAATCAAAATCCTGAACCGAGACGTGTTCTAAGTTATTGATGAATTGTTCAAGATGATTAGCAACTTCCCCGACTTTTTCTGTTAGCTCGGCATGGACTGAGAGCTCAGCAGCTTTCGCCTCTATGATGCTTCGTTTCGCCGCAAGAGCATCTAGCTTTTCCCTCATATCTGCCTGTATTACTGTCTGTCTTTCAAAGCAAGGTACAAATAGTGTCTTCCTTACTTCAAATGCCCAGTTAATTACATCGTCCTGTAGGCGTTGCATTCTATCTAGTCTTCTACCGTAACGATTATCCATAACCGCCCATATAGCTGCAACAGCAAGCATAAGTGTGACGCCAGCACTCAGAACCAATGACCAGTCATTAAAGAAATCATATATTGCCGTGGCAGACGTGTACCAGATAGTTCCGGCAAGGCAAGGGATTTCCTTCAAAATTTGTACCAGTATTCCAAGAGAGAGAATGATAATCACGAAGGTTATTGCAGTTCTTATGTACCAGTATGCTTTCCAGTATTCAAGGGATCGTTGCCAAGCATATTTCATATTGAAATTATATCATAAAAAGATGCGCCACCTTGCGCGCCTAAATATTGTACTCAAAAGCAAAGTGATAGAAAGGAACCTTTTTAAGGACAGGGAACTTTACACTATTTTGCAGTCCGGAAATAGTCCATACTGCGCGCCGGTTCTTATGACCCGGGACTCTTACTGATATCTGGTTTGCCTTTAACTGGTTGATACCTTATGTGAGGAGGCATATAATATGGGCACTCTCATAACCCAATGTAACCCGCCAAACAAAAGGGGGTGCCATGTCTGAAGAACTCACTCTCCAAGAACTCAAGTCCTACCTTTGGGAATCCGCCAATATCCTCAGAGGTAGCATTGATGCCGCTGACTTCAAGAACTACATCCTGGGCATGCTTTTCTTTAAGCGGCTGAGTGATGTCTATGATGAGGAGTACAAGAAACTCCTGGAAAAAGTGGGGCCGGAACTGGCCAGCAATCCCGATATGTACACTCGCTTTTACCGTCCTGAAGGCTGTGCCTGGGGTGACATTCTGAGTGCTTCAGTTAATATCGGGGAGAAGATTAACGATGTCTTTTCCAAAGTCACCCGAACCAACGCACACAGGTTGAACGGCATGCTGGACGGCATACTTGACCGTATAGACTTTGCCGACAAGACCAGACTTTCTGACGCTGCGCTATCGGATTTGGTGCAGCATTTCAACAGGCACAAACTGGGCAATAATAACGTCTCCGGCGATATGCTGGGGCAGTCCTATGAGTATCTGATAGAGCAGTTTGCCGATGATGCCGGGAAAAAGGGCGGTGAATTCTACACCCCGGTGATGGTTGTCAGGTTATTGATAATGATGCTCAAGCCCCACGAACTGGAAAGCATCTATGACCCCTGCTGTGGCTCCGGTGGTATGCTGATTCAGGCTGCAAAGTATCTCGTCAGCCATGGGGGCAATCCCA
>JAUWQP010000104.1 GCA_030611015.1 Chloroflexota bacterium
AGGAAAAACTTTTGTTTTCTACCCCAGGGGCGGTTGCTTAACAAAACGACAAACAGGGGGATATAAGCAATGGTGGCAATTAAAGGGATTAAAGCCTGAATATTCATAATGTGAGGCTATTATTGACATAAATGTGGAAGCTGTCAAGGGAGACTAAAGTAATACAAAAAGATTCGTAGCGCAGGGGCTTGTCCCCGCATGTTCCTCGCCAAATAAGGGGCGGACAAGGGCCTTCCCCATAATGGCCGAGGACAAGCCGCGGCACTACATTTGTACATCACATTGTAGTGCGAGGCTTTAGCCTCGTGCCCGGTAACGATGCACGACCCTAAAGGGTCGTACTACATTTATGAGATTGCCATGCTTCGCTCGCAGTGACGAAAAGGAGAGGGGCGAGGCTTTAGCCTCGCCCCTACGATTGTTTGGCTGCTAGGCTCAGTTCAGCGAGTAGCGGCTCGCTCGGCTTCAGTTACCGGCACAGCCTCCACTACAACCCTGGGAGCTCCAAGCAAGGAAAGCACTCTATCTGAAAGGTTAATATGCGGCGGCTTCAGGCTGCCCAAATCAGCACCCTCAGCCTGACGTTGAGAGATATAGCGAGCAAAAGCACCTTGAGGAAGAAAGGTAACCTCTATAGGCTTTAGGCCAAGCACAGTCTCCGGGTCACCGTAGACCCTGTATTGGTTATAGTGGTATACGCTATCCAGCTTTTGCAGTTCGCCATATACAGTTGCCGCTACAGCTTTTTCGCTGGCAATATAATTTTCCTTGAGTTCCAGATAGAGATGTAATATTGCCCCGTCTCCGATTGCTTCTTTACGGGCTGTCCAATCTTTATAAGGAATGCCGCTGTTTTCAATCGCTTCCCAAATCACTTTTTCTGTAAGACGCCCAAATCCGGAAATATCAATACGGTCATCAGCCCGGCTATAAAACAGCACCTGGGGGATATCAATGTTCAACTTCTCATTTCGCCGCGAAGTTATCCTTATTATATCGCCAATCCTATACCTGACAAAGGCCCCACCATGAAAATTAGTAAGAACTATCTCATAATTCTCACCCTCTTTTACTTCATCCAGTAAAATAGTTTTCGGCTGGTAAGAATGGTCTAATTGCCACTTGAAGCATTCCCCTTCAGGGATAAATTCAAAGAAGCTGAAAGTGGGGATAAAAGTCATGCCTTCGTAATCCCAGGTTTGTATAGCACAATAGCCTCCTTCACAACTGGCATAATGCTCCAGAGGGCGTCTGCCCCATAACTCCTCCACTCTTTTCTTGAAAATTGTGGCATCACTGCCAGCGCATATTATCCCTCGCACTGCCCACAGGTCTTTGGGCAACAAAGAGCGACGAGCCAGCTTGCTCCTAACTAATCCTCTGGCTACTCGAAATATTGCCCCGGGATGAGCTAACAAAAAACGGATGCTTATGTCTCCCGTTCCCCTCTTAATTTGCTCTCCCACATAGACTAATGCCGAGCCTAGGCCACCGAAACCATCAAGGCCACGGTATAGAGCTTCCTGGAAGCCAAGCTTTATGCACTGCTCAAAAGATAACTCTTCTCCCTGGGAAGGCAACAAGTCGCAGTTGATTGTTTCTTTTGTTAAGCAACCTAAAAAACCCGTCCCATACTCTGGAGCCCCTGTAGTATGCAACACCTTTAAGTGTTCCTTAAGCCTGGAGAGATCACCTTTACTCTTACAGGTGGAAAAAATAATCTCGGCTACCAGCACCCTCTCTAATTCACGAACAAAACCCACCGAGAAGGGTATCCACTTAATATAGGATTTTTCCGACGTACCTGAAGTTCTCACCCATCTGGCAACCTTGGCTGGTAAGACGTCCTCCCTTCTTTCTATAAGTTCAGGGCAATAATCAGCATAGATGGTTAATGGCACCTGCTCTCGGAACTCCTCCACCGTGGTAGGCATGGCACCACGCATGACCTTCTTGCCCAGCTTACAATTTTTCAGCAGCTCAATCTGCTCCAGTAGCAACCTCTTCTGGATAGCCATAAACTGCTCCAAACTGAGGTCAATAAAACCACAGCACGTCTGCCATAATTCTTCCTTTTCCCCCCGGCGTAATAACTCAATTGGCCTGGTCATAGCACACCTCCTATACCGTTTGCCATATTGCCATCCAGCTCAGCGAGTAGCTGCTCGCTCAGCTTCGGTTGCCGGCACAGCTTCCACCACAACCCTAGGAGCTCCCAGCAAGGAAAGCACTTTATCAGAGGGATTAATATGCGGCGGCTTCAGATGCCCTAAATCGGCTCCTTCAGCCTGCCGCTGAGAGATATAGCTGGAAGAGGCACCTTGAGGAAGGAAAGTAACCTGTATCGGCTTTAGATCAAGCAGTTTTGCCGCCTCACCATAGGCAAACTTATAAAGATTGAAATTATATATGCTATCTAATTTCTGAAACTCCTCGTACACCGCGGCTGTCACGGCTTGTTCGCTGGCGATGTAGTCATCTTTAAGCTCAAGATAGATGTGCAATGCCGGCTTGTCACCAATTACTTCCTTACGGGCTACCCAATCGGCATAAGGAATGCCCGTGTTTTCAATCGCCTCCCAGATGAGTTTCTCAGTAATGTGGCCGAAGCCAAATATATCAATAAGTTCATCAGCTCGCCTCTCAAATACCATTTGGGGGATATCAATATTCAGCTTTTCATCTCGCAGTGAAGTTATCCTGACCATATCACCGATTCTATATCTAACCAAGGCACCACCATGAAAATTGGTGATGACTATCTCATAATTCTCACCAGCTTTCACCTCTTCCAGCAAAACAGTCTTGGGTTGATATGAGCGGTCTAATTGCCACTTGAACCATTCCCTCTCTGGAACAAACTCATAAAAGTTAAGGCTGGGAACAAAAGTCATCCCTTCATAATCCCAGGCCTGCATAGCACAAATACCGCCTTCTGTGCTGCTATAGATCTCGAGCGGAAATTTTCCCCAAAGTTCCTCCACCCTCTTCTTAAATACACCTGCATCTACGCCGCTACCCGCAATCCCTTTGATTGACCATAGGTCTTTGGGCAACATAGGACGACGAGCTAATTTGCTTTTGACTAATGCCTTTGTCACGCGGAACAGCGCCCTAGGATGAGACAACAGAGGGCGAATATTTGTCTTCCCTCTTTTCTGTTTGAACCGCTCCCCGACAGCGACCAAGACAGAGGGCAAGCCACCGAAGACATCAATTCCTTGATACAACCCCTCCTCAAAGCCAGCTTTTATCCTCTGCTCAAAAGACATCTCTTCCCCTTTAGAAGGCAACAAATCACAACCTATAGCCTGTCGCACTAAGCAAGCCATTATACCTGATGCATACTCTGGAGGTCCCATGGTGAATAACATTTTTAAGTGCTCTTTAAGTCTGGAAGTATCACCTCGACTGCTACAGATCCCAAGGAGAGCAAGCCCTCCGGCCACTTTTTCATATTCACGGGCAAAATCCTCCGACATAGGCACCCACTTAACATCATACTCTCCGGTCTTGCCTGAAGTACGCACCCAGTGAGCAACCTTGGCGGGCAATACATCCTCCCTTTTCTCCACCAGCTCAGGGAGATAATCACCATAGGTGGTTAAAGGCACCTGCTCCCGGATTTCTTCCACAGTCTCGGGCATAGCCCCACGCATTACCCTCCGGCCCAGCTCACATTTCTTCAGTAGCTCAATTTGCTCCAGCAGCAGCCTCTTCTGGATATCCATAAACTGCTCTAAACTTAGGTCAATAAAGCCGCAGCACATCTGCCATAGCTCCTCTTTTCTGCCTTGCCGTAGTAAATCAATCGGCCTAATCATAGTTACACCTCCTACTAAATTTGAGGCTATTCATTTCATTCCTCTAAGACGCATCTGTTTTCCTAACGTAGTGCGACCCTTCAGGGTCGTGCATCGCTAACCGGGCACGAGGCTAAAGCCTCGCACTACGTTTTTGAACAGCCTCAATTATTAGCTTGAAGACACTATGACAGGGCTTAATTTAGTTGGGAAGTGATTATGTTCTAGAAGATAGTTCTATTTGAAGCTGTAAAAAGTATGACTGCGGGGAAAATGTGGGAAAGGTGTTTCTTAACCGCTCTTGCCTTTTTGGGAGCTGCCCAGAGCTTGTAACCTCTGGCTTAATTGCTCGAATTCCTTATCCTTAGGCTGCTTGCCTAGTTCCAGCCCATAGCTAATGAAGAACTCCAGGAAATTACGTAATAGCTCTTTCGTTCCTTCCTGAAACTGGCGAAACTCTTCTCTGCTTACCCCATCATGCCTTTTGCTTTCTTCCTTCAATTGGTTATCGATAAGAAAATCAATGAACTCGGAACGACCCAGGTCACCACGATTGTCGTCTATCTTTTTCACCAGTTCAGCATCTACTATTAGCATTCTCTTTTCAGACATATAACGCTCCTCTCAAATCATGCTACCCCCTACATTTTATTCAGGCTGTTTAATTTTGCCTCATCCGGATTCTCGTAGTGCGACCCTTTAGGGTCGTGCACAAGGCTACCCCGTGTAGTAATCTTCGCTACTACACAGGGCTAAAGCCTCGCACTACATTTTTAAACGGTCTCTTTATTATGTTAAATAGGGGGTGACCTCTACAACCTTGTTCTCAGGCACCCCCACGATAACCACAATGCTCAAGCCCTAAGCTCCATTGCCATCTCGGAACCCGAGCACTTCCATTATACTATCTATATTCTTAAGCAGCCCCAAACCCTTGTCGGTCACCCGATAGGTAACTACGGGGTTACCCACCTCCACCTTATTAATAAACCCGTGACTCAGCAGGAAACCAAGATACTTCTGTATCTGGCTGTAGCTCATATTGGCGCTGTACATAATCTCCGTTTTACCAGCGCCATTTTCGCCTACCTTGAGCATATCAGCTATTATCTCGATGTTAGACCGGCGCTGATTCATTGTCACCACTCCACCTCTATTACTATCGTCCTATGACCATTTTACCACAGGCAGAAAAGTTGTCAATAGAACAATGTTCTACCCTGTCTAATATAGGGGCAAACCTGTAGGCACAGGGCTTTAGCTCCATACTGCCTGAGATTCGTGCGGGGCTAAAGCGCCGCACCTACAGCCTTGACGCCACAAGATTCCCTTGCCATTGCGAGGAGTATCCTCTTCTGTCACTGCGAGGCTGACAAAGTCAACCGAAGCAATCTTAGGACAAGCTCGGAACAGGCTCCGCAACCTTGTGGGCAGCGTAGAGGAGATTGCTTCGCGGAGTTTATCCTGAGTGAGATTCTTCGCTGCGCTCAGAATGACACGAGGCGAAGGGTTCGCAATGACAAAAACGAAAGTTGGCAATCACAGACTGTAGCTGCGGGTCTGTAGGCATGGGTCTTTAGACCCGTGCAATACCCACAGGGCGAGGCTAAAACCTTGACGCTACGAATTGCTTTTGCCTTAGCGTTTGACGAAACAAAGCACGATAACCACTATGACCAATAAGGTCAGCATACCGATGACAAGCCATATCCAGAGCGGTGTTGACGGCGTGACCGGCATTGCTGGTAAAGTTGGCTGTGGCTGTTGCGGCATTACAGTGAAAACGCCTATGGTACTGGGCTCACTGGGCACAGGCTCAATGGCTTTTACCCGCCAGAAATAGGTTGCCCCCCAGTCGAGCTTGCCGCTATATGTGTAAGCTGAGGTAGGCACTTTTTCTTTGACCACTATCTCCGTTAAATCAGCATCCTTGGCTAAAATAAACTCATATTTTGTCGTGTGGGGGAAACCCAACCAGGAAAAGCCTGGCGACTTTGATACACCCTGGCCACCATTTTCCGGGGCTACCAGGATAGGCGCAAGATGCATCACCTCTATCGCGGCGCAGACTTTCACGGTAAAGGTCATCGGAGGCGCCCACCGGCTATGAATTCGTTCCCCCTCAGTAGGGGCGCAACTTCTCACCTTCCAGTAGTAGGTATCTCCACAGCCGAGATGGAATGAGCTTAAAGTCAGACACCAGGCGGGGTCATGAATATCGTCGGGTGT
>JAUWQP010000074.1 GCA_030611015.1 Chloroflexota bacterium
ACTTATGAAACAGAGGATATTATAAAGCGCGAAGTGGGAGTTAAAAACGCCGGGGTTGTTGTTATAGGGCCTGCTGGTGAAAACCTGGTAAGGTTTGCTTGCATTGAAAACGACTATTTTAGATCGGCTGGGAGGACTGGAGTTGGAGCCGTAATGGGTTCTAAGAAAATCAAAGGCATCGCTTTCTATGGAAACAAGGAGAAGCAAGTAGCCAAGCCCGATTTGCTCAGGAAGCTATATATAGAAATAAGAGATATAGGAAAAGAAGACCCTGGGGTAAAGAGATACAAAGATATGGGGACACTGCAGATGGTACCTGTTATGAATAAATTTGGTGCGTTTCCTACCAGATATTGGCATGCGGGAACCTATGATAAGTGGCAAAACTTGACTATGGATGCGCTGCAAGAGAAAAGCAAAGTAAGAGCACATGCATGTCCAAAATGCTTTGCTGCTTGTGGAAGGGCAACCGAAGTGCTTGAAGGAAGGCATAAGGGGTTGAAACAGATGATAGACTATGAAACTGTGGGTAGTTTTGGTGGGCTTTGCTTGATAGACGATATCACGGAGGTTTTATATTTGAACGACATATGCGACAGACTGGGTATGGATACCATGACAGCGGGTAGCCTTTGTGGCTTTACCATTGAGGCTTCTCACAGGCAAGACATCGGGGAGAAAATTGAGTATGGTGACGTTGACGGCATCGCTGCTTTGCTCAATAAGATGGCGAGAAAAGAGGGAATTGGAGCTACTCTGGCTGAAGGTATAAAACATGCCAGCAAGGAGTGGGGACTGCAGGATTTGGCTGTCCATGTTAAAGGATTGGACTGCGCTATGTACGAACCTAGGGTTCTAAAAGGAATGGGGTTAGCATATGCTACTTCAGACAGAGGTGCGTGTCATCTAAGGGCCACTATTTATAAAGCAGAGCTTTCAGGAATGATAGCTCCGGATGAAATCGAGGGCAAAGCGGAGATATTCATTGACTTCGAGGACAGGCATACACTTTTTGATGCCCTGATTCTCTGCCGATTCTTTAGAGACCTGTATCCCTGGGAAAGGATTTCCACCCTAATAAATGCCACAACAGGGTTAGAGTTAGGTAAAAAGCAGCTACAGAAAATAGCTTCCGATATTACCAATAAAGCCAGGGAATTTAACCTGCGTGGGGGAATGAAGCGGGTAGATGAAATGTTGCCAAAGAGATTCTTTGAAGAGAGACTCGAAGATAGCGGTAAGGTACTTCCCAAAGCTGACTTCGATAAGATGCTATCTGACTACTACAGAATTAAAGGATGGCAAGCGCCTCCGAATGAATAGGTCTTCGAGAACCAACAGAAGTAATGCGCTACCTGTCATTTTGCAGATCAACGCAAAAATCAGTAGAAAATTCAGTTGAATCTGTTGATAACGGTAATACCATTATACTGGTTGTGCGTAGCTCCAACTTTAATAGCTATCTTACACGTCACGGAGACAATTAAGCTCCTTGCTGGTTCGGACGTTTACTCACAGGTAAGATGTTATATGGGGGTGGTGATACAATGGATTTTGTTTTCCACAATTTAGCTAAAAAACCAAATTGTAACGTCTGCGAGATGGAGGTTCAAAGTGAGTGTAAAGATGAAACTTAATCCGATTCTTGCGAGGCTTGTTGGCGGCCAAGAGGTGATTGAAGTGAAAGGCAGCACTACTGGCGAATGCCTTAGGAATCTAGAAGAGCAATTTCCTAGTATTAGGCAGGAAACTCGTGATAAGCGGGGGCGGTTAGCCGCTCATTATGCTATTTTTGTTAATTCAAAGTGTGCTTATCCTAAGGAGCTTACTACCCCCGTAAAAAACGGAGACGAGATTGAGATAGGGATTATTGCCATTGGGGGATGATAGCAAAAGCAGATAAGGCGAAGACAGGGGTTGAAATAATGGAGGGCGTTTAGCAATAGCCATTTTATAGGGCACTTGCTCTACGCAGCAGGTTATTTTTGTACTTTGCTGGCGAAGTTGATGGTATAAGATAGCTACCACGTAAACGGAGAGTCCTGCTCGATGGCGTTTTCAATGAGTTCGATGCGCCTGGTCTGGCCTTTGTCATCGAGTTCGATGGCTACTACATCTATACGCCATAGAGATGGGAGGTTTTGGTGAGTATTGGCATAGGTCAGGGCTGAGGCGATGAGTTTTTTCTTTTTGGATTGTGTGATCGATTCCTCAGGAGTGCCGAAGTCCAAACTACTCTTGGTGCGGACTTCGACAAAGACAAGATAATCCTTCTGCTGGGCGATGATGTCAATCTCTCCGTGAGGGCAGCGAAAACCCGTCTCATGAATACGATAGCCCCGCTTTTTCAAGAATTTCTGGGCTGCTTTCTCCCCTAGCTTACCAACTTCTTGACGGTTCATTCGATTTGGCGATTACGTCAGTTTTTAGCTCTAGCTCATAGGTTTTTCCAACACTTCTATTTCCTGTCTCGTAGGAGAATATATTGTGTCATTAACTGTCGCGAAACAAAAGGTAACTTCTACGGGTAATTGCTACACGACCAACACCCATTGCCGGTCTACTGCTTAAGTTAAACGGATTTTATCACAAGTCGGATAAGGTTTTTAAACGGAGTTAAGAGCAGGAAGAAGGCTGTTGAGATTGTTAATAGTTAGATATTCAGGCGCACACCGTCAAAATATATGAGAGCACGTCCTATTCTTTGAATATTTTGATACCCCTTACTAACCATGACAAGTCTTTCCAAGCCAAATCCTATTCCTATCCATGGATCAACCCAGCCCCATTGAGCATCTAAAGCATTGGGACCTATGACTCCTGAACCAACTTCTAAACCGGCAACAACATCAATTGTTTCCCCATACACATCAGATCGCGCAGGAATCAACTGATAATCTTGTATCTCGGCGGCATCCATCACTATAGCGGCAAGCTCTTCCAATTTTTGCCTTCCCTTTTCTTCAGGCGAGCCAAGTTCTACAAGATTTAGCATGGTAAACTCATTTAAGTGGTGACCACCTTTTGAGTCTTTGCGAAAACAAGGGCCTATTTCAAAAACTCGTATGGGTTTCTCAAATAAACGGGCAAATTTCCCGAGAAGATAATAGAGATTAGGTGCTAACATCGGTCTTAAACATTTATCTTCGCTTATCCAGAATACTTGCTTAAACAATGGCTGCTCTGACGTGATGGACATCTTCGCCAGTAAACCTTTGGCTAAAATAATTGGCGTGACTACCTGGACAAATCCATTCTTGATAAGCACATTTGTAAGTTTAGTCTCCAGTGCACAAAGCGCGGGGCGGTGATGAATATTCCATGTCTCCAGTAAATGTTGTTTACTTTGTCTTATGAGTAGCTGCTCCGTATTACGGAAATCTGTATCCCGTTCTTGAACGCTGGAAAATGACTTTTCTTGGAGGTTTAAAGGTGCGTCTAGCTCTCTTAAACGTTGTTTTTGAACTCTTGAAAAATTAATATTCATCTATAGTAGCTGCTTCAATAAGAATTTTGGCATAATCAGAGACGGCAGCCAATTCAGTATAATGAACTTCGGAGGCTATCTGTTGTGCCTCTGCAACTTTGCTTCTGGAAACTAAGGCTAGTTTAGCTCCTGTGCCAGCGGCATTTCCTACCTGTTCAAAGCGGTTCAAAGGAAGAGAGGGCAGCATTCCAATGGTCATCGCACTCGAAACATCAATGTAACTGCCAAAAGCTCCAGCGATGATCACTCTTTTTATTTCCTCTGAAGAACGATTCTGGGCAGCCAAAAGAACTTGAACGCCAGACCTTACTGCACCTTTAGCTAATTGTATCGCTCGCACATCACGTTGAGTGATGGTAATTGCTGGAAGCCCATTTTTTTCTCCCTCTCCAACAATAACAAACTCGCGCTGCCCTTTATTATTACGCACTCGAGGATGATTACTCAGCATTCTGCCGCTTTTGTCCACTACACCGGCTAAGCGGAGCTGTGCTACAGCATCCAATATGCCAGAGCCACAAATCCCAGCTGGCTTGGCTTCATCAATGGTGAGATAATCAATCGCGTCATTTGATATACTCAGTCGTTCTATTGCTCCGCTGGTAGCCCGCATGCCATCTTTAATCTCTGCACCTTCAAATGCAGGACCTGATGCGCAGGATAAAGTGCTTATCTCACCATTGCTTATTAAAGAGACCTCGCTGTTTGTGCCAATGTCAATAGCCAAGGCTAAATCCTCTTTTTGCCAGATTGTTTTGGTAGATAATAGCATTGCTACATGGTCAGCCCCTACAAAACCGGCAATATTGGGCAATATATGCACGTAAGCTCCCGGCGCTATAGCAAGCCCTAAATCTCGAGCTTTGATATCTAGTGCCGCTTTAACCACTGGTATATAAGGAGCGTATGCCAGTTGCGCCACAGATAATTTCAAGAGGAGATGATGCATAGCAGTATTTCCTACTATTACAGCTTCCACAACCTCGTCTGGCTGGGCATCAACCTCAGTGCATAGCGCAACCAACAGCCTGTTTAATTCATCTATGACCAACTTTTGCATTAATTTTCCCCCTCTCCTTTTCTCTAAGACAAAGGAAAGACGAGTAATAATGTCGTCTCCATAAGCAAATTGAGGGTTCATAGCTCCTCTAGCAGCCAAAGTTTCACCACTTTCCAAATCTATTAAATAAGCAGCTATTTTTGTGCTGCCCAAGTCCACAGCCAGTCCCAATTGGCGGTTAGACTGGGGGCCGATAGCTACTACTTCGCTGCCTCGCACGAAAACTTTAGCCTTCCAGTCCCATGACCGCAATAAATGGGAGATATTTTTTAGGACCTCGATATCAATATTATTGCAGTGTATTCTTTTATTGTTTAACCCCCCTAATATACGTTCAACATCTGCCTGCAAGTCTGACATAGAAGGAGCTGGCAAACATACATTATAGGAACGGACAAGCGAATCTGGTGTAACGGCAATCTCGAAGCCTTCTACCTGTAAGCGTTGCATCGTGGTCATCGACTCAGGTGGCACAAGTAACTTTGCATCGCCTTCTGGATATGTCTGACAAGCCAGCCTCCACCCTTTCTTTACTTCTTGGGATGAAAAAATCTTTAGTTCGCTAGCTGTGGGTTCTGAAACAGCCCCTTCCAGAATTTGCACTTTACAGCAATTGCACCGTCCGTGTCCTCCACATATGTTAACTATGCCCACGCCTACTTGATGTGCACAATCTAAAAGGGATTGATTGCCTTTGCACTTTCCACTTTTGCCTGTTGGTTCAAAATCGATTTGATAAGTATTCATTTTCAACCTCTACGAGAACTGATTTCCTAAGAATTTCACTATTGAAGAATACCTTAAACTTTCATAATAGTTTAACATCAAGGTTAATACAACGCAGCACAACTTTCATGCCAGGGCGTCATCACGAGGTTTAGGAACCGTTAAAGAAGCAGTTGAAAAAGCTGTGTTCTTTCCATATAAGGGCCCCGGCACAAGGTAAAATAAATCTTGTACTATGGCTACTACGACGCGATATGAGTTCCTGCCTCACCTTGAATGCGCTTTTGATAGATTCCAAAATTGTAGAGCGAATCTTGAGAACTGACCGTACACTCATCCACCCCCTTTGCTGCTTTAGGTCGGAGACTCACTTAATATTTGGTATACTTCTAGATTCTTCAGGCTGGGTCTTTACTATCTTGCTAGTTTCCGTTATCTTTCTCCTGTGTTACTTGGTTCTTATCCAATATAGTACCTAAAGAACGCTGGAACGCCTGGAAAATAATCTGCTTCGCGGTTTGCTTGGCAGCAGCAATGAGTTCGGCGGCTTCCTGCTCTGCTTTACTCTTTGCCTCGGCTATGACCCCAGCCAATTCTTCTTCCCTCCTCCTCCTCCCGTTCTCTATAGCTTCGTTGATGATATCTTGCGCTTTTCGCATGGCGGCACTGATGATTCCTTGTGCCTTCGCTTCACCCTCCCTCTGCCCTATCTCTTTAGCCTGGTTGATGATTTGTTTGGCTTGCCGCTGTGCTTCCTGTCTTGCCTCGCTAATCTCCTGTTCCGCGCTTTGCTTTAGCTTGGCGGCAGCTCTAGACAGTTCTTCAACCTCCCTGTTCGCTTTTTCTAGCAGGGTGTCTGCTTCTCTCTTGGCGTCAGCCAGTAGCTTACTCCTTTTCTCTTCACCCGATTGCTTCGCCTTGGCGATAGTCTTAGCTGATTCTTCTCTAGCCTTACTGATTATGCGTTCCACTTCTCGCTGCTTTGCTTCCGCAGCTTGCTTTTTGGCTATGGTTTCAGCCTCCGCAGCGATTCCCGCAGCTACCTCTCTCGATTCCTCGATGATAGCGGTTGATTCCGCTTCAGCTTTCCGTTTCGCTTCCTCTATGACTTGTGCTGCACGTTGGTTAGCTGCTTCCGCTGCCTCATCCTCGGCCTTCTGTCTCAACTCAGTCCGATATGTCTCTGCTTCCAGTTTTGCTTGGTTTGCGGTTTGCTGCGCTGCCTCACGGGCCTTAGCAAGAACAGCGGCCGCTTCCTCCTCAGCTTCTTGTCTTATCCGCTCAATTTCCTCTTCAAGAATTTCACTGAGCCGATGCCTATATTCATCCATAATCCTAGCTGCCTGTTCAACTGTCTGCTTCACCTTATCTCCCAACTCTAGCATTTGGTCACCTCCTTGGTTTCATTGCCACGGTCTTCGATACTTCGCTTGATTGTTCGACCTCTGCTTTTTCCTCCAGCCATCTAGCGTTTGACAACCAGTTCTGCAGTCTGTCAATCTGTTCTTCTTGTCACTGTTATTACTCAGGACGTTCTCAAGTTACTGGAACTATTATGCTAGTACTTGTATCGGTTCAGCCGTTTTCGGATAAAGCGATGGTATCAAAATGCTATAGCCCTCCTTAACTTTTGTCAAATCATGCAGGTAAATAGGCTTTACTGCAACATGGTTGGTAATTTAAGGAGGGCACGTTTACCACGGAGAAGGGATAATGGAAATAATTCACCCATCAGAAATCACTAGCGAAAGATTCAATAATACGAGAGACTTCCTTGTTGATGTTATCAAGCGTTCGAAAGATTGGAAGGTTTCTTACGGCATAGCACCCATCGCCGAATCTTACGCTAGAGGAGATGTTGAACTTCACCTGTGTCTCTTCTTGCACCTTGATTCTGAAGCGTGCACCATCGCCATGAAGAACGGGGACGGCAAAAGGAAGAGGGTTTATCCAGCCAATCTTCGCATTCGGGCGTATTGGCACGCCAATCTTGATTTTAGAGCCACCCCCAAAAAATCCAGTAATTTGACTACTACTCACAGAAGCAAACAGAATTGGGATGAGCCGATGTTTATCGGTATTATTCAATTCACGAAGGAGAAAAAGCGGGCTACGCAAATACCCATGTCCTCCTTTGTATGGCTGAAAAGCCTCAATGCGTACCCAATATCTCCTATGGATACTTTTAAGACACCTCGGGCCTTTCCCCTTTTCACCCCAAAAGCTATTTGTCCCTTTTCTTCCACTTCTACCAATATAGAATATTGGGAAGGCCGTATAAATGGAGGGAGTAGGTGTTTCCAGCAAAGCAAGTTGCCAAGCCAAGAGGTCGAGCGCAGAACGCAGGTTGTGGGTGATTTCACCGACTATAACGCTCCATTGTTCGGGAAGTTCGGAAGGGCATCTCTTTACTATAATAGGATAGTTTCCAGCCTTTTTATCGAATTCGGTAGCAGCAATGATATTGGGATTTTGTGTGAAGAACCTTTCAGAATCTTTCTGCAAGGCTATGAGTTGTGCTTTTGCCCTCTTGACCTTAGCTCTTGGCCCATCGAGTGGATGCATAGCTCACTTATACCCTCTCCACATGATGAATTTTATCATGATTTAGCCAAAGGAGCGTCAACCGAAAATGAACATTTTTAAGGGTCTATCTCGACAAGAGATAGGAATAGTTGTCATAGTAGGAATAACAATAGCTATAGTAGTAGTAATAGCACTAATAGCTATAGTATCCTCATTACCTATACCAGATGCGTCTAAATACAAAGTCATATTTGGTTTAGGGGTCGCAAGCTTATTTATTGGCTATGTTCTCACTCTTAAAAGAATACCGCCGAAAAGCCAGATAAGAAAACCAGCAACAGTTAAACCTATTACCCATTCCAAGGATGTTTGTAATGGCTCTAATGAGATAAATAGGAACTTGTGCCAATATCCAGCCCAACCAAGCCAAGCTATTGCCATTAGTAATCCCCCAACCACAACACAGGCAAGAAGACCACTCAAACTTGACAACGAATTCAAGAGAATTGATTTGGCAGCGCTTATCGGCTGTGGTGGGACTCCTGGAGTTAGTAGCGTATTGGCAAAATATGCCTGCAATAAACTATAAGTGCCTTCAGCTAGCATTCCAAAAGCATCCCACCCTACAGGACCAGGTTCTGCAAGCTACCCATTATTAGTGCTGCTGCTATCATTATTCCCACAGCTTTAAGCACGTCTCTTGCCCCCAGCTCCCGAGCCAATATCACAAAGGTAGCTACACAAGGGAAAAACATAGCCAAAACCGTGCTGCTGATAACCAGTTGCTTGGCAGTTAGAGCCAGGGGAGCTAGCATGCCCATGGCCACATCCTTACGCAGAAAGCCAACGACCAGGGCTGTAATTGTCTCTTTAGGCAACCCCCACAGCCCGGTCAATACCGGGGCGGTAATATCAGCAATGGCATTGAAAACTCCTAAAGTATATAGGATGTTTACCACCAATATGGTGCCGAGTACTATGGGCAAGGCTTCTTTAATAAAGCCAGAGACCCGTAGCCAGAGCTTTTCACCAATGACCCGCCACGACGGCAAGCGATAGGGGGGAATCTCCACCAGAAGTTCCGGGTTGAATCCTTTGACAGTACGATTAAGGATCAGTCCTATGATAACCCAGGATATGAACAGACTGCCGTAGACCATAGCTACGTATGCCACCCCTCGCTGCCCTACCAGTCCGATGATCATAGCCTGCAAAGCGGCACAGGGAACGCCAATAGAAATCAAGGTCGCTGCAATAAACCTTTGTTTACGGCTCTCCAGGATACGTGTCGCCATAACCGCAGGCACATTACATCCAAGCCCAAGGATAGTGGGTATGATGGCATAACCGTGTAGCCCCAACCGGTGCATGATGGTGTCCATCAGTACCGCCAGGCGGGGCAGGTAGCCAACATCCTCCAATATGCCCAACGCCAAATAGAAAGAAACGATATACGGCAACACCGCAGCGGGGGGCATGTAAAGCCCAGTGCTAAGCAAACCGAAGGACTGAAAATAGTCAATTCCCCCCCCCAATGAGGTTACCTATCAAGACGTTGTGCCAGAAACCCCCTGACCCTAGAGCAAGGCTCAGTTTCATTAGCAGCGGGGTCCACAGCCCTGCAAAGAGGGGCTCGGCTAAGTAGCCAATGATTCCTTCGCCAACGAATCGGATGAACCAGAAGGTGACAAAAAGGACCAGCAGGGCAATGAGCACCCCACCTACCGAATGATTGCTGACATCTTCCAGCTTCTCATACCAGGTATGATGGCGATGGCTCAATGATTGCACCTGGCTCACGACGTTGCCGACCCCTAACCACCGCTCATCACTACCGGAATAAGTGTGAGCGTTCTCTGACACCTTCGCTTCCGGCAGACGCGCGATTAGTTCCCTGATGCCCTGGCCGGTTACTGCCACGGTGGGCACAACCGGCACCCCAAGAAGTTCCTCCAGCCTGGCAATGTCGATATCTATGCCGCGGTGACGAGTATCATCCCACATGTTGAGGGCAACTATTAGTGGAGTCTCTCTCTCCAGCAACTGCAAGGTTAGATTAAGATTTCTCTCCAGATTGGTGGCATCAACAACATTTATGACCAGGTCTCCATCTTTGAGCATCTCCACTGCTACCTCTTCCGCCTTAGAACCTGGTTCAAGGGTATAGTTGCCGGGGACATCGATAAGCTCAGCTTGCTCTTCTCCTAGCTTCAGATACCCTTGGGTGAACCCCACGGTGGTGCCAGGATAGTTGGAAGCGATAAT
>JAUWQP010000014.1 GCA_030611015.1 Chloroflexota bacterium
CATGCTGCCATTCACTCCGGTGAACAAGAATAACACCATTGGCTGGCTTGCTGCCCGCTGTGATGGGGAAAACTACGGCAAGCTGCTTGCCTACCATTTCCCCAAGGACCGGCTGGTATATGGTCCCAGCCAGATCGAGAACCGAATTCAGCAGGATACTGTTATCACTGAGCAGCTTGCACTGTGGGGTCGTGGTGGTTCTCGAGTTATCCGAGGCAATCTCCTGATGATACCTTTGGGCAAATCAAACCTGTATGTGGAGCCGGTCTTCCTTCAGGCTGAGGGTGGTGGCCTTCCGGAGCTGAAGCGAGTTATTGTTGCTGCTGGCGACCACATAGCTATGGAACCCACGTTAGAGAGCAGTATCGCAGCTATCTTTGGTGCCGAGGCACCGCCGACTGAACCAGAGCCACCAGTTCCTGGAGAGCCAGAGGAGCCTGTACCTGCTGACATAGCTGCCCTAATTGAGGAGGCTCAACAGCACTACAACCGGGCCCAGCAGTACCTCAATGCGGGTAATTGGACCGGGTATGGAGAAGAACTGGACGCTCTGGAGGCAGTACTCGACCAGCTGGCGGAGTTAGCTGGTGAGGAGGGAAAATAGCTCATTGACTCCACAATGTGGCTTTCTGTCCAACTGAGTAACAAACCAGGCTAATATGACCTACTGAACAAAACATCGTTTTGTTTCCTGGAGAGCATATCACCAGAGACTAAGCTCATCCTAGGTCGTTTACCGCTCTGTCGGTCTATCACATCATCGCTCCACCGCTCGGTCGCTCGGTTAGATGGGAGGTGGCTTGCTCCGTGCTATACTGTCGGATGGACGCGAGCGTGCGGAGCGGTAAGCGAGCCTGAATCGAGTGGTGACTGAGGCGGAACCAGAGCAGAAACCGGGAGACAGATCCTGAAGTCACAATCTGGCTTTTTGTGCAACTCAAGCTCTCGCATCCGCGTGTTTATCCCTATGTTCGTGCAGTGGTGATAAATTTTGGCTTCGCGTAGTTTGAAAATGAAGCGTCTGGTAAAAATTCATCACCTTAAAATCCAGAATAACTAGCCTGCCATTATTAAATCGCTGTGCCAGATTCAGTATTTTAGGAGCTTTAACGGTTGTAATGCTGCCTTTAACCTACATGCAATAACTGTATCAATAGTCCTCGACCCTGTATTTCAAGCATTCTATTCCAAAACATCGACTGGTATAACGATTCAGGACAGAGCAGCAATTCAAGAATCATATTGCATTGTTATCATAGTAGGACTACAATTTAGTCATGACATTTAACAACAAAGCGGACAAACTAGGATTAGAGGATTATGGTATTAAGAACTTGGGAGATGTGTACCATAATTTACCTACTCCAGCCCTTTACGAGCAAATCGTGCGGCGCAGGGAAGGACTGATAGCTCATCTTGGGCCAATCGTAGTAAGGACCGGGCATCACACCGGCAGGTCTCCTGACGACAAGTTCATCGTCAGGGAAGAATCAAGTCATGACAAGATATGGTGGAGTAAGGAAAATAAACCCTTCGGAGTTAACAAATTCGAGCCTCTGTATAACAGATTACTTGCTTACCTTCAGGGGAAGGACATTTATATTCAAGATTGCTATGCTGGAGCCGACAGCCGATATCGTATCCCTATACGCATTATTACCGAATATGCCTGGCATAATCTCTTTGCCAGAAACATGTTTATCCAGCCTCTAGACGAGGACGAATCCAGCCGTCACAGTCCTGAATTCACCATTTTCTCTATGCCGCGTTTTCACGCTACGCCAGATATCGATGGTACCAGCTCTGAAGCATTCGTTATCGTCAACTTTGGGAAACGATTGATTATTATAGGCGGCACCAGTTATGCGGGAGAGATTAAGAAGGCAGTTTTTACTGTACTCAATTACCTCTTGCCCCAAGAAAGGGTACTGTCGATGCACTGTGCTGCCAATCTGGGATCGGAAGATGATTTAGCCCTGTTCTTTGGGCTTTCAGGGACTGGTAAGACAACGCTTTCCACAGATGTTGACCGAAGGCTCATAGGAGATGATGAGCATGGATGGAGCGTGGACGGCGTTTTCAGCTTCGAAGGTGGCTGCTACGCCAAGGTAATAAATATTTCCGCAGAACAAGAGCCACAAATATATGAATGCACTCGCAGATTCGGCACCATCCTCGAAAACGTAGCTATCGAGCTCTACACCAGGCAGATTGACTTAGACGATGCCTCACTTACGGAAAATACACGTGCCAGCTACCCCATTTCACGCATTCCTAACTCAATTCGGGAAGATATTCGCCTTCACCCGAAAAACATATTCTTGCTTAGCTATGATGCATTTGGTATATTGCCGCCTATCGCGTTGCTTACCCCGGAGCAGGCAACTTACTACTTTTTACAGGGTTACACCGCCAGAGTGGCCGGTACCGAGGTCGGCCTAGGCGATGAACCACAGGCTGTTTTCAGTCCATGCTTTGGGGCTCCCTTCATGGCGCTTCCGCCACCCAAATACGCCAAACTCTTCTTCCAGAGTATCACTAACCATAAAGTGACCTGCTGGCTGGTGAATACAGGTCTGGTTGGTGGAGGATTTAGCGTAGGCAAAAGAATATCTCTTCCTCACACCAGAGAATCGATACATATGGCAATAAGCGGTGAGCTTCTACAGGCCCCCATGGAGAAAGACCCGATATTCGGTTTCCGCATACCCAGCATCTGCGGCAACGTTCCTGGTGAAATACTAAAGCCTGCACAAGCATGGAAGGATAGTAGTGCATATGCCAGTGATGCAAAAAAGCTGGCGGCGAAGTTCATTAAAAACTTCAGACAATTCAAGCACGATATTCCACGAGCAATTGCGAAATCTGGGCCCATGCTGGACGGTGATTAACCAGTTAGTTTCATGGGCGACCTACCCCCGAAAACAAGTCCAGTATTAATTTACGCAACATACGCATGGAAGGGCAGACATCCCAATGTTTGTTAAAAGGGTAACAAGATAGTAGAAAGTTACCCAACAATCTAGCGGATTGTGTAACTTAGGCAACAAAGGCTTGTTAAGTGTGATTTGTAAAACAAAAGGACTGGATACCCTGACATCGGGAAAATCCAGCCCTTCTGAGTTCCGTTAGGCTGTGTCGGTGTAACCCTAACTCCTGCCAATTCTGAACATCTTGGTTCTGCAACACAGGGCATATGCCCTGTGTTGCTGGCCTGCCATTCTTCATAGTTATGCTTTTGGCGTCTCTCATTTCTCTCTTGGCACGGCACTTCATACAATATGCTTGCATTTGATCCTTCTCTCTTGGGAAATAGATAGTGGGCTATTCTGTTACACTGTCCCAATAGCCATTACAGCGACCTAAAATAGTGATTGCGAGCGAACACCTTCACCAAAATCGTTATCCTGAAGTCAATCGTCATTTTCGGGATTAAAAAGAAACTTGCCAAAATATGTTACCAAGTGTCACAGTGGTCAGCCAGCATACATACTTTGGATTCCGGGCACCATATGTTATAGTCTTGGGAGCCATCTTCAATGCCTCATTAACCAGCTGCCTGGGAAGTGTAACACGATTCGTCCCGTAATCCACCTTCGCTCCACTCCTCTTCAAGACGTCGAGAGTCGGCTTGCTCATCACTTTGATGCCCGTCTTCTCCGACACCTGTAATGAAGCATTGTGAATGGCTTCTATTTCCTCCCGTGCTAAAAAAGTCGTCCTGGGTTTACTCATTTTGTCTAACCTCATTGAAATTAATTCTGGCTGGTTTGAGGCTGGCGGGAATCCTCTCCCGCCAACTTTATTCTTGCTCTCCCCCGATATCTCTCTCAGCATCTTTAATAATCCGACTCATCTCTTTATCCACAGCCTCTTCGATAAGAGGAGCTCTGTGTGTGGCAAGTATCTCCCTCACTTTTGCCTGCGCTTTTTCAATAAAGGATCCCTTCGCCGCCGGGTCAAGAATGAAGGTGTTGGAGAGTTCTCTGCTCCATATCTCTTTTTTGAAGTGCGCCAATGTGTGCTTCGTATCCAGAAAGTGACCACCAGGGCCAACTTTATGAATGACATCCAGCGCTAACGTATCATCATTTACCTCAAATCGGCGCAAATACGCACGCGCGTGTTCATAAGTTTCTGCATCAAGTACTAACTTGTCCAGCGCAGCACTTATTGCCAGGTCGACGCCTCCAAACGAAGCAGTCATGTCCGTGCGGGTCATCCAACTCAGAGCCATTCTCAAAATACTACTCTCAACATCTGCCATAGTATCTGCTCTAGGTCCAGGAGATATCGGCTTCGAAAGCCTGTCCGCCGGCGAAATATCAGCTACAAAATCGGGAACCTTATAGAACCTCGCCATCTGTCCACAGCCGGCACCAAGCAACGGGTACTCAGGCGCATCGTAATTGATGGCACCGGTCTTCATGTTGGCCGGCGCTGCCTCCGCGCAATAAATCATCGGGGCACCGGGATATGCATACTCGATAATAACCAGAGAGGCCAGTTCCTCAGCATTTGCCATCGCCAGAATACCGGCCATAGTTGCCGGAGCAGTGGTGCCGCCCAAGACCATGGTCATGGGTGCGATGGGAATCCCTGCCCTCGCCAGCACAACCATCGCTTCTGCTGACCCCTTTTCAAACATCAGTGGAGCCACCGGACAATTAACCATGGAAAAAATAGGCCTCCTCCTGAGCTCTGCCTCACCCCCTACAATGGCAGATGCCAGCCTGATTTGCCACTGAGCCATTTTCTCCGTTATACTGCCACCCTGGAAGTGCTTGCGGTTGTTTCTCATTGCAATAGCTGCCTTGTGAAGCTCCTGGAACGGTGGTGGCAGGTCGTTGGGAATTACAGCGGGCGAGAAGAAATCAACCGTATCAAGGTAATCACACACCAAGGCAAAATCTTTCAGGTCGGATGCAGTTGAATACCTCCTCTCCCCAGTCTCGAAATCGTCCACAAACGGTGAAAGGCCACTCGCCGACATAAAGGGAAACTCCTCTGCGGGAATCTTCAGGTCGCACTTCGGATCCCTCGCCCCCAGGATTATCTCCCGAGGCGCTCTCCTGACTGCTTCTTCTACCATAGGCTTCGGAATCTTTACAATGTCACCATCTATCTCGGCACCATCCTCAGCAAGCAACTTTCTCACCTTCTCACTAAGAACCTTGACTCCGGTCTCCTTTAGAATCCGCAGGCTCGCCTCATGAATTTGCTCTATTTCGCTATCAGATAAAAATGTTAAAACTCCCCTCATTTTCTTGGTACCTCCTTTTTTATAGTCGCCCCTACTTAATCAGCTTTCTTCGTGAGCGCTCGACCGAGCTCACGCCGAAGGTTTATGTGAACAGCCCTTCGTTTCCTGTTATTGCTCCACCCCCTTTGCCGAGGTAGAGCCTGTCCCGAACCGCAGGTGAGAAATCTCCCCTCAACGCAATGGCCTGGAGAAAAGCCCGTAAAGATTTATAGGAAAAGATTCCCACCAGCTTTACTTTTGATCTCCCGTATACTACAAAATTGTGCAATGTAATGCTAGCCCTTGTGCTGGCTGACCAAATAGGTAACGCTGGACTAGGGGTTTTAGCAAGTTCCTTTTCAGTATACTCCACCAGACTGAGATAGGCAAGAGACTGGCGTGACCGGTTGAAGTAATATTCTATTAGCCATTCAGTTAGTCAGGGGAAGGACTTTTTTAAAATTGTTGGGCAAGTGATTCGCTATCAGCTCTTGAGGAAGATATGAACTACCTCCCAAATTCCAAGGACACCATACCAATCAAGCCTACTGCAAATTAGGTATTATACTCTAAGAATACAGATAACAAACTAGCGGCTTGTTAAACGGAATGCGTCTCAGTCTGTGATAGCCAGCAGAGCGTATTGTATTTTCTTAGTACTCCAGGCTCATCTTGTATTGGAAGAGAGTGTGGATTGACGTTTCTCGCTAGTCTCCATATAATGCACTAAGTGGGTAGAGCGGGGAGGGCCTGAAAGCTTGGATCGACCAACTTCATTCAGCAAGGGGGCGCGGAATAGCAAGGAAAAGAGAGCTGTGGGCCGGCTAATATAAATACCGGATGACTGTAGGTTCGGAGGAATAACGCGAATACCTAAGAAATTGTGAGGTGACGATCGTGTTTGATGTGATTATCAAGAATGGAAAAGTGATTGATGGGGCGGGTAACCCGTGGTTCAAAGCGGATGTGGGGATCGATAGACAAAAAATATCGGCAATCGGCAGGTTGAGTACTGAAAAAGCATCAAAAATCATAGATGCTGATGGGCTGGTGGTATCTCCAGGCTTCATAGACATGCACTCTCATTCTGACCTCGTGTTGCTGGTGAATCCAAAGGCGGAGAGCAAAATCAAACAAGGAATAACAACTGAAGTTATCGGAAACTGCGGTGAATCTGCCGCTCCCTTAAATGATCTCATGAAAGAAGAGATTAGAAAGACCGAGCCGCTCATTGAAGAGGCCAAACTGCAACTTGATTGGTCGACGATGAAAGACTACTTGAATAGATTAGGCCGGCAGGGGGTGGCTGTTAATATCGTTCCTCTGGTTGGGCACGCAAATTTGAGGGTTTGTACCATGGGATTTGTTGATAGATCGCCAACAAAGACAGAGCTAGAGGAAATGAAGAAGAGGTTAGCTCAGGCAATGGAAGAAGGGGCCTTTGGCATATCCACGGGGCTAATTTACCCACCCGGTTGTTACGCCAAAACTGACGAGCTGGTAGAACTCTCTAGAGTTGTGGCAAGTTATGGAGGAATCTACGCCTCGCATATAAGAGACGAAGGCGAGAAATTGATTGAGTCTGTGAAAGAGACCATAGAAATAGGCGAAGAAGCTGGGCTACCTGTGGAGATTTCTCACCACAAAGCTAGGGGAAAGGCGAATTGGGGGAAAGTCAAAGAAAGCCTCAAGATGATCGAGGACGTTAGAGGTAGAGGAAAAGACATAACTTGCGATGTTTACCCATATGTGGCTGCAAGCACCGTATTAAGCGCGATGCTTCCCCAATGGGCTTATGAAGGAGGAACCGAAAAACTTGTTAAAAGACTAACAGATGCGGAAACCCGTGATAGGCTAAGCAGAGAGATGAGAGAAGAATCACCAGATCGGGCAAGCCTGCTAGGAGCCAACAGATGGGATTTCACCCAAATAGCTCGATGCAAGAACCATCCAGATTTTGAAGGAAAAACCATTAGCGAAATCGCCCAAATGAAACACATAGATCCGTTCGAGCTTGTATTTGACCTTCTAATTGACGACGCATCTATAAGCGTCGTGCGTTTTCTCATGTGCGAAGATGATGTTTGCACCGTTTTACGGCATCCTGTGTCAATGATAGGAACGGACGGCTGGGCAGTTGCACCGTACGGAGTTTTGAGCGAGGGTAAGCCCCATCCGAGAAGCTACGGTAGCTTTCCAAGAGTGTTGGGGAAATACGTAAGGGAAGAAAGGATATTGACGCTTGAAAATGCCATACGCAAGATGACGTCGTTACCGGCGCAGAAATTGGGACTAAGAGATAGAGGAATCATCAGAGAAGGAATGCGTGCAGACATTACCATATTTAACCCAGAAACCATCACGGATAGGGCCACTTATCAGAACCCGCATCAGTACCCTGACGGCATAGAATACGTGATAGTGAACGGTAAAACCGCGGTGAGAGACAGAGGACATACTGGTGCACTGGCAGGCAGAGTCATGATCCCCCGCGAAGTTCCTGCTGGGAGGTAAGATGCGCGATGGATCCGACAAAATATCCAGAGTAAAGCTAGCTTTTCCTTACGAGTCTCTGCAAGGCTAGGGCAGATCTTGGAATTCCGGGGACGGAATACTAACCAGGCCTATCAGCTGAAACCTCTCGTCCCTGCAGCACTGTTGCCATTACACAGTCGGCCTATCAATGGGTGAGTTCATCACTACGCATCCAGCACTGAAGCCGGTAGAGATAGTCGGACTATTGTTCACTGTGACCATGAGCACGATAGTCATCGACACCACTCGGGCTGGTAAGATAGACATGATAGGCTTGTCTGCGCCGTCTTCAGTAGCAGTGGATGTATAGGCGACGAGGCGAAAAAGGAAAAGGCCAGAGTATGTGTGGGGGTTAAATTGCACATTAGCTTGTGTTGTTGCACATTAACTTGAAATGTGTTAAACAGTAAAACACAAGGAGGCTGAGACGAGAGGTAGAAGAACCAAACCCAAGTTTGTGGGAATGAGAGTGAGCGAAGAGCAGATCCAAATCTTGTCCCGTCTGCAGCAGAACTCTAACCTGAGTAAGAGCGATATTCTGCTGAGAGGGTTGGAAATTCTAGGTGAGTATTATTCGCTTGGTCTTGACCAGCCCCCTTTAAGCCTTGAGCTGAGAAATCTCGAGGCTGAGGCGATGCACCACGCTGAAGCTTTGAGACAAATCAGGAAAAAAGAGGAAGCTATCAAGCAAGTAATTCAGGAACTGGGTAGTGTCGATAAGGCTATAGACAAGTATCGAGGTAGTAAAAGCGCTTTAATCCAGATACTTCTTGACATCCAAGCACAAAATCACTGGCTCTCTAAACCTGCCTTGATGTGGGTTTCCGAAAGACTAGGGGTTCCATGGTCCCAGATTTACTATATTGCCACCTTCTACAAGGCATTTAGTCTTACCCCTCGGGGCCGCCATATAATCCAAGTGTGCCTAGGGACTGCCTGTCAAGTGCGAGGTGCGCCACGGCTTCTGGACAAGGTGATGCATGTTCTGAAGATCAAGCCTGGGGAGACTGATCAGGAACAAAGGTTCACCCTAACCACGGTGAACTGTTTGGGCTGCTGTGCATTGGGGCCAGTGGTAGTGGTGGATGGGAATTACTATAGTAGGCCCTCCTTAGAGGAGATCAAACAAATTGCTGCTAGCTATGAGTGAATAGAGGGAGAGAATTATGGCAAGACTAAGTTCCCCTGCAGATTTGGAGAAGCTAAGGCAGGAGATACTTTCCCAGCGGGACCCTGATCGCCTCTGCGTTACTATTTGCTCGGGTACAGGTTGCCAATGTCACCGCTCCGAAAAAGTTGTTGATGCCTTTGTCCATGAGATTGAAAAACTGGGGCTTCAGGGCAGGGTTGACCTTCGCTGTACTGGCTGTCATGGTTTTTGCGAGCGCGGACCTATAGTGGTCATCTTCCCCCAGCAGATCTGCTACCTGGGTGTGGACACTAAGGATGTCTCTGAAATCGTCTCCCAAACTCTAATCGGGAATAAGCTGGTCAAGCGCCTACTATATAAAGATGTGGAGACCGGTCAGCACGTAGCTTATGAGAACGAGATACCATTCTACAAGAACCAGAAGCGTATTGTTTTCGGCAGTAATCAGCTTATCGACCCTAAGAGGATCGATGATTATATTGCCCTTGGGGGTTATTTTGCACTTGACAAGGCGCTGTTTGAGATGGGTCGTGATAAGGTATTGCAAGTAGTAAAAGACGCCAACTTGAGGGGTAGAGGTGGGGGTGGATTCCCTGCGGGGATAAAGTGGGAGACGACTCGCAACGCACCTGGAGAGCCAAAATATGTTATTGTCAATGCTGATGAGGGGGATCCCGGGGCTTATATGGATCGAAGTTTGCTTGAAGGAAATCCCCACAGCGTGCTGGAGGGGCTCATCATCGGCGCCTATACCATCGGTTCCCACGAGGGGTTCATCTACGTCCGTCAGGAATATCCTCTAGCTGTGCAAAACATCACCATAGCTCTTGAGCAAGCCCGCGAATATGGACTGCTGGGAGCAAATATCTTGGGGTCAGGCTTCGATTTTGATGTCCAGATACATCGTGGTGCTGGTGCTTTTGTATCTGGGGAGTCGAGTGCGTTGATGACTGCTATAGAAGGAAGGGTAGCGGAGCCGAGGCCAAAGTATATCCGCACTGCGGTGAGTGGCATAGAAGGAAAACCGAGTACCCTGAATAACGTAGAGACCTGGGCAAATGTGCCTCTCATTATCAACAATGGTGCTGATTGGTACAGGAGCATAGGCACTGAAGGTAGTAAGGGGACAAAGATCTTTTCCCTGGTAGGTAAGGTCAATAACAGTGGCCTAGTCGAGGTGCCAATGGGCACTACCCTGAGAGAAATCATCTTTGACATAGGTGGCGGAATCCCCAATGGCAAAAAGTTTAAAACAGTTCAAACAGGGGGGCCCTCAGGGGGCTGTATTCCGGAGAGCTTACTAGATATGCCAGTAGATTTTGACAAACTTACCACAGTTGGCTCGATGATGGGCTCAGGGGGAATGGTCGTAATGGATGAGGACACCTGCATGGTGGATGTCGCTAGATACTTCACTGACTTCCTCACCCAGGAATCTTGTGGAAAGTGCGTTCCCTGCCGTGAGGGGCTAAGGCAGATACTCAACATCTTGAAGAATATCTGCGACGGAAGGGGGAAGGAAGGAGATATTGAACTGTTGGAGGAAATCTCTGAGGTGATGAAGGATGCTTCTCTCTGTGCACTCGGAGCTACTGCTCCCAACCCGGTGTTAAGCACCATCAAATATTTCAGGGATGAGTATGAGGCGCATATTCAGAAGAAGCGTTGCCCCGCTAAAGTTTGTCGGGAACTCATCACATACTACATCCTTCCTGAGAGATGCCAGGCGTGTCTAATCTGTGCCCGCAACTGCCCTACGGGAGCGATTACTGGTGGTAAGCATCTCATCCATGTGATTGACCAAGAGAAGTGTACCAAGTGTGGGATTTGCTTTGAGGTCTGCCCTTCTCGGTTTAATGCTGTGGTGAAGCTCTCGGGTGAGCCAGTACCACCACCTGTCCCCAAAATAACAAAGCCAATATTGCTGGTTGAAGATGAGGTCATTTTCCGTGAGTCACTAAGGGACTGGTTGACCGAGGGAGGTTACCAAGTAACTGCCACTGGAGATGGTGAAGAGGCTCTGAAAGTAATCAGGGGTCAAGAGTTTGACACAATTATTCTTGACCTTAAGCTTCCAGGGAAAGACGGGATCGAGGTACTTAAGGAGGCAAAAAGTCAAAAGCCAAGTCTCAAGGTAATTATCATCACTGCTTATCCGTCTCTAGAGACAGCAAATGAGGCTATGAAGGCTGGTGCCATTGACTACTTGATTAAACCCTTTAATCCCGAGACGCTGGAGCGTGTGATTGCAGGGGTGTCTGAAGCCAAGCCTGAAGTAACTCCTGAGACTAATGAACGGTGAGAGTGAGGAAAGAATGGAAAGCATAAGATTGGAGATTGACGGTAAGTTTGTTGAGGCGCAGGAGGGAATGACCATCCTTCAGGCGGCCCGGGGAGCAGGGATTGATATTCCTACCCTCTGCTATGATGAAAGGCTGGCTCCTTATGGCGCATGCCGACTGTGTACGGTAGAGATAACTGAGGATAACCGAACGAGACTAGTAGCATCCTGCGTCTATCTGGTAGAAGAGGGCTTGGTGGTAGAGACCAATTCAGAGAGAGTGAACAAAATTCGTAAAATGCTTCTAGAACTACTGTTGCCTCTAGCTCCTACAGGGCCATTAGAAAGTTTGGCCCGAAAGTATGGTCTAGAAGGGTCACGATTCACAGCAGAACAGACATCTTGTGTTCTTTGCGGTTTATGCGTTCGTTACTGCGCCGAGATTAAGAAGGCCAATGCCATTGGCTTCATAGGTAGAGGGATAGATCGAGAGGTTGCTTTCTTGCCAGAGGTGGCCCCAAAAGTGTGCGCGAGTTGCAGAGAATGTTTTGC
Source organism: Chloroflexota bacterium (assembly GCA_030611015.1). GTDB lineage: Bacteria > Chloroflexota > Dehalococcoidia > GIF9 > AB-539-J10 > RBG-13-51-36. The sequence goes on from JAUWQP010000014.1 coordinate 11,761, forward strand.
TATTTGCCCCGGTGGCAAACTCGCCTCAGAGACCGATGGAGTTCGGTTTCCGATTTCGATATGGCAAAGTAAACAAGAGCTGCGTTAAGGCTTTAGGGCAGAATTTGAGAGCCGTCCCTGGCTTAACGCTTTTTGTAGTGGTAAATTTATTGGAGCTGCGCCGACCACCTGTAGCCCATCATACCAGAACCTGGAAAACGGGTAAACTTACACCTCACCAGATGGATAATCTACTGACGTATTTTAAGAACAGCGGTCTGTACGAACTGGACGAATACTACCAGTTTCCGGGAGAACCGGGCGAGCGTGGTGGCATAATTATTGGTGATATGAACTTCACTGTTTCCGTCAATAGCGGAAACCTGAGCAAGATGGTAACGGCGTCGGGCTACCTGACGTCTGACGGCGGAAATACATATCCGGATATGCCGCCTCCGCTCAGTGAGATATATACAGAGCTCAATAACATTGCTGAAACTAAAACGGAGGAGGTTTACCGCGAACTTATCAAAGATTGAATCCTGTTGGGCTAGATTATCGATGCCCTAACCATGGTTTGCTTAATGCAGCCAGCAGCACATTAGTCTAAAGTTTGTTGTCACATTCACTTGTTTTGTTACCTAAGTGAACAAAAGCCTGTTAAGTGTGATTCGTAAAATAGAAGGGCTGGATATCCCGATACCAGGAATATCCGGCCCTCCTGATTGCTGTTAGCCTATGTAATAGCAGCCCTACTTGCCGATCCTGAATACCTTTGTGCCACAAGTTGGGCAGAGGCCCTGGGTTGCCGGCCTGCCATTTTTCATGGTGATTGTTTTGGGGTCCTTAATTTCCTTCTTGGCACGGCACTTCATACAGTATGCTTGCATTTGACCCTCCTTTCCTGGGAATACATAGTAGGCTATTCAGTTATGCAGTGTCAATAGCTATAAAGTGCCCTAAAATAGTGATATGCTTACCTCAGTCTCGACAAGCTCAATCTCGCCATCTTTTGTAGCCCTAAAGCCTAATTACTTGGCCTTCTCATATCTGTTTTTGTCTCCACCGCTCATATACTCCCCCTATGATGACACCTATCCTGAACCACTCGTTTCTGGATTTCCCCGTGTCGTAGTGCTTGATGAAAAACTCCAGTGCGTTAAGAAAGTCTGGGTCAGCACCACCAATCCACTCCTGCTGTGCTTCGTCATTGAGTATTACCTCTCTGATCAGTGTTTCTATTTTTTCCTCGCGGTTGTCCATTTTTCTGCCTCCTTTGGGCGGCCCCGCACACTAGAAAAACTCGGGAGAACCGGAGGATAACCCGGAATCCAGCGTGCGGGACCACGTATTCGAAGTTATCGCCTAGTCTGACATAATGGGCATATACTAGCGTGCTGGCTTTCCGATGTAAAGGCGGCACTGGCGGCAAGGGTACGCTGTATCCTTTCAGGGGATCGGACAATATGGCTACTTGCCCAGGTGATCAGGTTCATCATGTCATAGGCATTGCGCGGCGGCTCTTGGATAGCCTGTGCCCTAACAGCTTCAGCCTCTTTCCCTGTTATGCCAGCCTGACGTAGCAATTCCTCGAGCATACCAGCTCGCTGATCGGCCGGTATACGCTCTTGGATCATTTCGCGGTATCGGTTCACAATGTTGCCCACGGATTGATAGGCTGCCCGGACGGATTGCCTGAACCACTGCCAGACATCATCACCTTCTCCACCGGTATATTCTGCCAGGACTGTCTTGCTGGGCTGCCCATTGGTGCAGGCCAGTCGTAACACATAGCTTTGCACCAGTGGTTTTATCGTATTGATGGGGGAGAAACTCACTAAGGCTCCGGCTCTCACCAGGTCGCCGCGACGAACAGCCTGTTGCTTGGGACCAGCAATCTCCAGCATGGCAGAGTAGTTTCCCAATATGGACACCCGGTGGAAGTCGCAATCAGGGATTACCTTATCAATGGTGTCCAGCACCCTCTCCACTGGCATATTCCTCACCCCTTGGGCGCGAGAGAAGCTGAGCACTTGCTCATCACTGATGAGCAAATTATAGTGCACTTTCAGAGCCAGGAGCTCAGTGGCCACCTCACCGAATAGCCTGGGGCTAAGGTTTTTGCATACCTTGTCGGGCATGCCGACAAAATTGGTTAATGCCTTAACTCCATTCTCACTCAGGGGGACAAGCTGCCCCCCGCTGCCCGGCCTTATCACTACTTGTTCAGGATTGACAAGCACTCTCGTCCGGGGCGTGTGTTCCACCTGCCTTACCGAGACATTGCTCATAGGCTGAAGTTTTTCTAATACCTCTTCTTTGTTCATACGCTCCTTTCAGTTTTTGATTTCTAATATTCTTCAACTCTTAATGCTATTTTCATAGGTGGCACCTCCCATAAAGCTAATCCGACGATAAATAATTCTTGTTACATAAGCGAAAACGGGAGCACATGTCTCCCGTTATTTGCTATTTCGGCTAGCGTTGAGTGCTAGCGTTGGATTCTAGCCTGTATTTCTTTGAATATTCGAGATAGCCGGTCCGTCCACCATGGAGGTAGTTTATTATTGCACTGGGAGAAACTAAAGTTTTCCATATCTAGCACTAGGCATGCTTTCTTCTGAGCCACTAGCCCCTTGATCCCCTTAAAGAAGTCATATGCCTTAGTGGTAAAGTCGGCCATTTCGTCTCGTTCCCAGAGCTGGTGGGCATAGGTAGGCCGTTTCCAGATGATGCGATGGACAGCGGTGCAGACATTGAGATCCAATTTTCTTGAATAGTGACTTATAAACAGTATAAGTTGCTCTCTTTGCCCAGCAATGGCCAGGAGATCATCCAGGTCTATAGCGTCGCCGCTTTGGCTTCTTCTGGCATGTGCCGATTGTGCAGCTTCGTCATAAATTACCACTGCCTTGTCCTTCCACTGGCTCCTTTTTGTAGTTACCTTCATCCAGGACGGTATAATGCGTTGCAAGGACCTTCTTTGTTTCTCATCCATCCGGGGCATGTGAAGTATGGCTGGAAGATTACGCCGGCTGTGCATCTCGCTGGCGATCTCATGAGCTAGTCCTGTCTTGCCGGTCCTGATATCCCCCATGATCATCACCACTCCCGGATAAGGTATTATGGAGTAGAGGCTAGCCTTCCGTGGAGGGGATAGGATCACCTTGGCATACTCATCGTCTTTTTGCTGCCGATACTTTTTGAGCTTGGTAGCTTGGCTATCTTTCGGTGTCAAGTTCACCCCCTCTCTTTTAGATTTCAAAACTCGAATAATGTTGGCCGCTCAGCCTTCTCCCTGGAGGCCTCTTCTTCTCGCTTTTCTCGCCTCTCAGCCCGGTCTCTCTCCTGCCTTTCGCGGACCCGTCTCTCGTAGATCCAATTTTTCAGCCGGCGCAGCTCCCCCATCTGATAGTCGCTGATTGACTCTACCCGGATATCCTCGGGCACTTGGACGCCGCTTTCTTTGGTGCGATGGCGACTATAAACTTGAGTAGTGATGTAAAGATGAATCTGTGTCCAGTCATGGTCTGCAGGCTGGGTGAGGCAAGCGGTATAGAGATAAGCACAAGCCTCTGCATCTGTCCCTGTCATCTCCTCTCCCCGGTGTGCCCTTATATTCATGGCTAGTCTTTCTGCGGTGGTGGCGTGCTTTAGGCCATTCGGGAAGAGTATCGCCCCAGCCCCCGGGAAAGACAATAATGGGGTCTGTTAGAGCACCAACAATGTCAGATATGCCCTTCTCGACTTGAACTTCAGTTGTCAAGCTCACCCCCTTTCTAGTGAACGTTTATTTCACCATCATAATCGCCATGGCGACCCGTAACAGCTTTTGCAATCCGGAGGGCCTCGACTCTCTTATCCTGCCAGGACTGCCCGGATTTGGCATCACAATAAATGTCTAGCCATCCCCAGGCTGTGCCAGTGCCATGCTTAACTCTAACATTGGTGAATCCTGCCTTTAACAAGGCATCCTTAACAGCTTTGGTTTCCTCTCGATGTGTTTCATGGTTTCTCCAGCTCATTTTACCCCCTTACTAAAGCTAATCCGACGAGCTCGAATACTTGTTACATAGCCTTTTTTTGAGCTTAGCTTCCCAGGTGAAGGCCGGCATTTTATCCGGCCCTCGGGCTGGGTAGTTAAACTACCACTACCACATCACATCCAGTGGCATAAGGACATGGATGACCTTATTGTGTTTGACGACTCCTGGAGACCGGGCATTTGTTGTCCGCAGCGTGATTTGTCCGCTTGTCCTGGCTAACAAGGCCTCGAGAAAGTTGGCATCGAAGGCGCTCTGAACCTTGCCCTTTGCCGGCACCGGGACCTCAGTTTCTCCCTTCTCTGCATTCTTAGTCGAGACAATAAGGGTTTTTCTTCGGATTCGCAGGCGAACGGCGTTGTTATCAGGCAGGGTGACTGCGACCACCTTCAGGGCATTCCTCAAAGCCGCGCTATCCACAGTGAGGGGCGAGCCATTCTTTGGAATGGCTTGTTTATAATTTGGGTAGCTGCCCACAATTGGCCTAGCAGTCAGCACCAGTCCCTCGCCGACGAAGCTGATACTATCATTGCCGCTATGAATTGACACTTTCCCGGGCATCAGCTTCTCAATGAGGTGCACCGCTGCTGCAGGCACGACAGTCTTCCCCGCCAGCTGCCCCTTTGCCTTGACAGTTGCTTCCGCCAGGCGAAAGCCGTCGGCAGCAGCTAGGGCTATTCCGCCATTGTCAGGAGTAAAGCAGACGCCATAGAGTGCTAGCCTAGTCTCGTCCTTTGCCATGGCGTAGCTTACTTGTTTCAGCACGCTGGCTAGTCCAGTTACCTCGACCGCTTTCCCCTTCACTCCCGGCACCAGTGGGAAGTCTTGAGCCTCATAGCCTTCGAGAGTGGTAGACCATATGGTGTTGGCGCTGGCTCCAGTCTCTACCTTCAGCCGACTCTTGCCCACCAAAGATAGGGTTACCATTTCTGCCCCTACCCCTTTAAGGAAGGCTTCCAGAGGCTTAGGCGAGACACAGACTGCCCCCTGCCGAGTGACGGTAGCCTTGCAGCTTGCCGTTAGCCCGACTTCCAGATCCGTGCCAGTGAGCGTTACTTGCCCACCACCAGCTCGGATGCGGACAGAGGAGCATATCGGCAATGTCGACTTGGCCGGCACTGCGGACTTGACCTTGCCCAAGGTCTCCAGGAGTGCCATACGCTGAGTCGTCGCTCGCATAGAGCACCCCCTTATTAAATTATTATCCCCGTTAGTGCCATCCAGGCTGCACCACATGGAGGTGGGGACCTGCAGCCCTGGGGAGATCAGCTCCCCTTTATGCTTAAACTATACTACTAGTCCCAAGTTACTAGCAGCCTTGAGGATCGATTCCCGAATTTCGCCTTCGGTAATCCCCCTTGACGTCTCTTCAATGGCAACCTCGAGACGCGTTACCAGTTGTCTTTTAGCTTCCTCTCGGTGCTCTTTAGTTAGCTTCATGGTTCACCCCCTTATTAAGTTCTCGGAGCTAATCGACCTGCTGCTGGAGGCAAAGTCGCCCTTGCCCCCAGAGTGCTGGGCGACTAGCTCTTGCCGTTCTTCGAGCCGACGCGGACTGCGATGATCTGCACTTGATACTTGTCGCCGCCCTCAACAACCTTGCACTGCCCCCGAAAGCCGTCGGAGCCAGTTTTGAAGGTTGTGGGCTTCAGCTCGGCGACGATGGCCGCCTTTTGCAGAATGTTGTTCCCTGTCATCGAAGCACCCCCTTCTTTTATTTCGCAAAACTCAGGCATAATCGCTTGAGCTTTTTGACTTGATCGCGCATGAAGCCTGGACAATACTCGTCCAAGTTGATCAGGAGTCGCTTTGGCAACTTGTCGGGATCACGCCCTATGAGTTGCGGTTTGAGTTTGTCCCTGCTGCCATTGTGGAAGGCAACTGTTACCCCTCGATATGTTACGTAGCGAAAGGGCTTCGGCTGCTGTTTGCGGCGCTTGTCCGCCTCGATTTGAGCCTGGCAATTGTTACAAAAGCCTTGCTCAGTAGAGGCGGGGCGACACCCGCAAATATGGCATTTATGGGTCTTTACTTTTGCCGTCACGGTTCACCCCCTTACTCAGTTTTGAGGCTTTTAACCCCACCACTGGTCGCCAACATTGTTGACGGCCAGAACGTAGAATTAAAAACATAACTCCCCAATCACGAAAACCGGGGGAACTGAGCCTCGCGTCATACTCCTTATGACTGTCCACCCATTCACCACCCTCACGGCAGCTCCACCTGGGACTTTTGCAGGCGGAATACTCTCATGGTCGGTAAGGGCCTTCGGGGCTTGCTACTGCCCCTGCTAGCGTCCAATCATGCGCCCCGCTTACCCCACGTTGCCCCTACATAGGGACGTGAGAAGAACGCATGGCTGGCTTATGCCAGCTGCGCCCTGTACTCTTGGAGCTGGGGGGAGACACCCCACAGCCGTGCCATGAGCTTCAGCCACCAGTCCAGCAGTCCACCATTAACGAAGGCGCACTATGGCAATTGCACCCCGATCCCTTAACGTCGGATAAGACGGCGACTGATTCGCACGTCGCACGGCTAGGCTGATTTAGGCCAGCCGGTCCCCGTAGCTTGCCTCTTACTACGGCTAGGGCTAGGACTGGGCTTGTCCCAGAAGGTGCGTTTGGAGTGCCCTATGCCTAGCGTTCAGACCGCACGCATCCTGGTATGCCTCTATGTTAGGCTGTCGCGTCGAGTATCCGCGTCCCCCACCTCATGCTGAGGTCAGCCCCAAGCGTCCCGAGTGTGGGCACGGATTGGGATTGCTAGGCCACCCATAGAGGATTGGCCTTATACTATGGCTATTCCGATAAGCCACAATATTTGTTACAATAGCAAAGGCGGCCGAATAATCGGCTGCCCCTGCCATCGTACAGTTCAGCAATTCCGATAACTGGCAATATTTGTTACATTTTAGCTTTGATTTAGCTTTGTGAATTTAGTTTATGAGTAGTTTGAATCCCTCAGTTTTCACCCAGCGATTTAATCGCTGGCGCTCAGTACCGTTTAGAGTACCGCTAGACTTTGGCTTGCCAGCTTTGCGCTTGCGTGGCGCTCCGAGTGGTTTGCCTTGCAACCGCTTTGCTACTAGGTTTTGAATGTCCTTTGGTATTTGCTGCCATAGCGCTCTGGCGTCGAGTTTGTCAATTTGTCGGTTCTCGAATTCGACTTCACCGACTAGCAATTCAGCTAGTTCAGTATCTTCACCATCGCTGTTCGTTATAGTCTCAGACAAGTAACCGCTGTAGAATTGACTGTGAAGCTTGTATTTGGCCCACCAATTTTGCCAATCCCGTCTAGCGATGGTATAGGCGAATGCAGGATTATCTGTGCCACTATTCAGTATCGCTGTTACCAATTCCTGGAATAAGTCCTGGCGTTCGCTACCAGGCACTTTTCGACTGAAGATATAGGCCGCTTCGACTGCCAGTTTGCCATTGGTATCTAGGCCCTCGAGAGCTTTGGCCGTATTCTGTACCAATGCGAGATATTGATTATCGTCTTCAAAACTCGGCCCGCCAATGGCCGCCTTTGCTACGTTTTGATAATTGACTTTTGTGATTATCGTCATTATTAGTACCTCCGGTTTTGTTATTTAGCCAATTATCCGAATTGCCAATGTCAATATTCAATTATTAACGTACTGAAGATAAATGGTCTAATAATATTGTCCAACAAAAGGACATTTTGTGATATTAAAAAATGAACCTATATTTTCATGAGTTTCTTTGAACTCGTGTTTTTCAACTAAGAGGCTGGATGGTCTTCGTAAATTGGCAGCTAATAGGTCACAGCTAGCCTAGCTACCGCCGTAGAGGGCGGAGAGTGGGTTTGACCAGGCAGCATCGCCAGCCAGACGTCCTGCCAGCGTTAAGCGGAAATATCTTCGTGGCGGCCCTGCAGGGTAGTTATCCTGAAAAGCTGAGGACTCTTCCTTACCTGTGGCTTCTACCCAGCCTAGCCTCTGAAGATTTGAAAAGTAGACAACAAATGAGTGATAGCGACAACTGTTGACCTTGTAGGGAGTATGGGACAGGTATCTTTGCGTGAGCTTCTCTATCCTGTCAGGGGAGATAAGGCGCTTTTCACGTTTCGCCTGCCGTTCTTCCTGTTTGGTAGCTCTATCTACTGCAATCGCTTTAAGAAGAGCTCTCTTATAGTGATAGAAGATGTCTGCCTGAGGAGCGCCAATCTCTGGATCTATCTCAGGCGAGCCCTCTGGCCCATTCCCGAGTAGAAATTCCCTGATAAACCAGCCACAGCCAAAAGGTCTGAGGAAGCCACCTCTAGCTGGTCTCAAAGGCAACGAATCTAATGACTTTCCTCTTCCCATAGCTTTCCATACCAATCTCGGTGCTCAGCTCCCCCTACTTTCCGATATCTGGCAGTGGTGTTGAAGCTCGTATGCCCCAGATGCTCTTGAAGAAGCCTGAGTCCATCTCCTGAATCATTGGTCTTTACGGCGTGCACAGCAAAGGCATCCCTTAACCTGTGAGGGCTTATACCTCTCATCCTCCCTGTTTCTGGATTGAAGAGGCGGGGCAGCCCTGCCCTTTCGGCACAATCCCGCACCACCTGCCAGCCTCGGTGTCGGTTAATGCCAAAGATAAAGCGCTGGCCGTTTCTTAACACCAGCCCACCTCGCTTGATGTAATCCCTCAACATTTGCAAAGTACTCGGGTCAATGGGCAGGACTCTCATCCGCTGCTGGGGGCGGTCTTCAGAGAGAGTGCTGCCTACCTCATCACCACAAGCAGGACAAAACCTATGCCTTTGCCCCAGTCTCGCCCCACAATTCCGGCAAGATAACCTGATATGACTCTTGAGGTGAAGGATTGTTATTGTGTGGTGTTCAAAATCTATGTCTTCTACCTTGATGGCCAGCGCTTCCGAAATTCGACATCCAATGTGAAAAAGGAGTCTGATAAGCAGCCGGTCCCTGAGGCATGTAGCTGGTTCCTCCAACAGCCTGACTTCTTCTGGCTCAAGATAGGTCTTCACAAATCAACATCCTATAAGGAAAGCCATGACTTTCCTTATGATTTGCCCTCTACTTTGAGTATCCATGAGTGTTTCTTCACATCACTTAAGTCGCCCAGTGGCAAAATAGTGTTAGAAATCATTCACAAACCATATTTCGCACGGATCCTGTATCCATGGGATTTAACAATCCTCCGGACAGTGCTCCAATCCACCCAGATACCCTGTTTCCTCAACTCGCGAGCAACCGCTCGATAGCCGAAACCTTCATCATAGAGACGTAACACCTCTGGTATCATGCCTTCAGGTATAGCCCTAGGCCTACCCGGCTTCTTCCCTGTTCTGTCTATAGTCATTCTTCTTTCTCTCCGTTTCAGCTTTCAGCAGGATGGCCACTACCCGCGAAAGCCTTTCCTTAGCATTGGGCACAGTAATATACTGGACCTTAATCACCCAAGGAACTGATCTATGCTGCTTCTGGTGGCCCAAACAAAAAACCTCCAGATGTTGCCATCTGGAGACTATCATTTCATGTCACGCTATGATTCTGTCAAAGGCGTGACCTAAATTTTTATGATTTTTGCTCGCCAGTCACTTGGAGGCCTGGGCATTTGCCATCCACGGCGCCGAAACCAGCCATGAACCTGCCGATATATCTTGTTTGCCACTTCATAGTGTATCGCTCTAAATCTTGCACTGCCTTTATTTACTAGACTTAGTTTCTGGCGCAGGTATTCATTCTGCCCATTTCCCCAACCCCATTGCAAAAGCGCCTCAATATCTATTTGCCCTTCGTGACATTCACGAGTGAGTTCAGCAATCTTACGTAACCTTTCAGCTGCTGAACTAGTAGTGTGGAATTTCCCCATGTGAATTAGCTTATAAATGGGATGTGTTAAAGTCTGCTTAATTTCCGCCTGTACAGCCTCTCGCTGCTCTGCCAATTCTTTATCAGGGTCATATTCGTCCCCAAAAGCTTTGGCAAGTGCTTTCCTTTGCTTTATAGTTCGCTCGTCTAATGGTTCAGGCATGAGGCCATCTCTGTATTTTGGGGAAAGTAACTCCGGCTCAAAGGAAGGATATTTTAGCTTCTGTGATGACTTGAACGGTCCGTATTCTTCAGGAGGACAAGCCCCTGGGTGTGCCTGTGGCAGTTTATCCTTGCTTATCCCTGCGACCAGGGTTTGCATAGTAGATCACCTGCTTAAGCAGGTGATCTACTATGCCAGGCACCCGATGCTGAATAAAGGGCAAGAGCTTTCGCACATCCCCACCAACATAGGCAAAAAGCCACCATGCGAAGCTGTCACCTCCTCCGATTCCCAGCCACCCCGTAACCCGCTGAGCATGATCATAAACTACCCAGTATCGCGGCACTCGCCCCCCATGAAGGCGGGCAATGTCTTGCTCACTCATATGAGCTAGCGGGGCTACAGGCATAGGCCAGGCAAACCACCCTCCATGGGGTACTTGGATTCTTTCATTTGCCCATTTTGCGAATTGAGCCTCTGTGAAATGCATGGGATCGCCAAACAATGCCCACGCTGTTTCTACTGTTTGCCAGAACTCATCCCATGAATATAATGCCTCTAGAAATAACGTTTCCTTCATAACTAAAAACCTGTGCTTATTCCCAAGTAGGTTTAGCGATATACTATGAACTTAATGTCCTTCATGCAAAATTTGTCAGTTGATTACAATTCAATGATACCTTCTTTATAATCCTATATCAACGGCGCTTTGATGCTGGGAGCTTTACGTGGGTTACCCACCTGGCCACAGGATTGTGTCTATTGTGTTTCAGTCTCCAAGGTACTGAACGAGGGCGGTGAATGTGGCCAGATATCTGTGCACCGCCCTGAACATTTACTATGCTACTCCCATCTGCTGTACCAGCCTATCAGACACTTGCACCATCATTGCCACGCCTTGATGGATCGAGGCTCGCAATGGACAAAATAAAAAATGACAAATCAAAATTCAAAAATGGAAGGCGTTGGGGTCGAGTCACAGACAATGTGGCAAGAGGGTATTTAAGAATGTGGTATGAGGCTTCAGCCTGGAGCTGCTGGATTTCTTCGTTCGGATAGATCAGGACTCAGAACGACAAAAACACACGACTCTGAAGGATCGCACTACGGGAGCCTGGAGTCAATCTACTCTCCGGTGTTGTCGACCCGGACGCGGCTTGCTGCTGAGCAGCAATATGATACAATGAGGAGGAATGCCCTGGAGGCGACTAAGATATTCAACTGGGAGACGGAGTCCAGGAAACTACTGGAGATTTACCGGAGGTTGAGCTATCGCTTCGATGATAGAACAACTTAAAAACATCTGGCAGAGACGGGAACTGCTGTGGTATATAGTCAAGCTCCAGATGAAGGCTGAGAAAAAGAACAAGGTCCTCGGCTTTGCCTGGAGTTTCCTCGACCCTTTGCTATTGCTCCTCGTCTATATTGTCCTGGTGCACTATATATTCGGACGAGGTGGTCCCCAGTTCCCGGTGCTGCTTTTTATCGCCCTGCTATCCTGGAGATGGTTTACCTCTTCGCTGAGCCGTTCGGTTACCTCCGTAACTTCAAAAGTGGGGCTGATACAGAGCGTGCGTTTTCCCCTGGCCGTACTGCCACTGTCCGGGATTATTATCGGCTTTTTTGACTGGCTTTTCGGCTTCGCTATCCTGCTGCCCATGCTCTTTATATTCGAAGCATCGTTCACAGCCAACATACTCTGGCTGCCGCTGCTCTTGCTCATCCAGTTTGTAGGCACCGTGGGAGCCTGCCTACTAGTCGCTGTCGTGGGCACTTACCTCTCGGACCTGGGCAATATCATCCAGTTCCTTATCAGGCTGGGTTTCTATTTGTCACCTATTCTATATTCGGTCGAGGGAATGGTGCCCGAAAGGCTTACTATGTTGTACATGCTGGGCAACCCCTTCGCCGGGCTGATGGAATCATACAAGAGCGTGGTGATCCGCGGGGCGCCGCCCAATGAGTATGCCCTGTGGGGCGCTGCAGTTGCTGTCATAGCATTCCTGGCGGGGCTGTGGTACTTTTCCCGCGATGAATACAAGCTGGTGAAGTCAATATAGAATGATAAACGTCAGCGACCTGGGAATCAAGTTCCGGATAGAGAAGCGCCGGCGCTCTCGGGCGTTCACCTTTCTTTTCGAGAGGTCGCACAACCGGCAGCGGCCAACCGACGAGTTCTGGGCGCTCAGGCACGTAAGCTTCACCGTGAAGCGTGGGGAAACCGTGGGAATTATCGGCAGGAATGGCTCGGGGAAGAGCACCCTGCTGCGGGTGATAGCTGGAATTTATCCCCCCGACGAGGGCAAAGTCTCCGTTGGTGGCGAGGTCTCCACCCTCTTCTCGCTGGGCACCGGGTTTAATGCGGAGCTTTCCGGGCGGGACAATATCTATCTGAACGGCATCATGATGGGGCTGACTAAGGAGCAAATAGACGGAATAAGCGACGCCATTATCGAATTCGCCGAGCTGGGTGATTTCCTAGACATGCCTGTGAGGACTTATTCATCCGGCATGCGCTTACGGCTCGGCTTCGCCATTGCCATACATTGCGATAAGGACATTGTGTTGATTGATGAAATTATGGGCGCTGGCGATGCCGCATTTCGCCAGAAAGCCGAGGCTGAGATGAACCGGATTATTGGCGAGAGAACGGTGATATTGGTGAGCCACGCCATGGGCACTATCGAGAGGTTTGCCACCAGGGTAATCTGGCTCAACAGGGGTGTCGTGGCTGCCATGGGGGAACCGAAAGAGGTGATAGAGCAATACCTGGCCGAGTCCAAGGTAAAGAAACGCCCTCCGGAGGAGCACTAGGTGTTGTCTGGCACCGGCAGTTGTAAGCCGGATAATTCGCCGAAGACTTTGATTCGTTTTTTTGCTATTACAGGAGCCTGGTAATGAACATGCGTCGCCCTCTTCCTACGCATAGTAAGCTTTGGCTGCCTGCAATATCCTCATACTCAGTGCAGTCCCCCGATTCTGGTATATTTATGCCCGCCCTCATGTCTTAAGCAACCCTTTAATCCCTTTTCTAACATCTGGTCTTTCCTTTTGCCTGACAAGAAGTATTACGAATGAAATAAACTGGAACAGCACCAGCAGGGGAAACAGGATGGTAACCACGTTGAATAGTGGTGCCACAAAGAAAGTTCCAAAGCCTTCCTCTTGAGGAGAATAGTATGAGCGAACCTTCGGGAAGATTGTCTTGTAGTGGGGTTGCCGGATGAATATGCCCATGGCAACCACGATAATATAATGAGCAGCGATGATGCCGGCACCTGTAAGCCAGTCGCCTGCCAGGTAATACTGGCTATACCATAATCCAATGTACATGGCGAGGTTACCCAGGGCGCCGAGATAGTAATCCAGCTTTTCACCTAATTCTGATGTTCTGCCGGTAAGTCTAGCCCATTTCCCATCGAGACCATCAACGATGAAATAGCCCAGATAGCAAAATGCACCAATCAGGAGCTTGTCACAAAAAAAGAAGTAGGCTGCGGCGAGGATGGGGAGGAAACTGGCAAGAGTGATGACATTGGGGTGGGTTTTCAGGTGCAATTTTTGCATTAACCTTAGTAGTGGTATGCTAAACGGATGCCCAAAAACTAGAGGTGCCCAGTTATCTTTCTCCTTCAGGAAATGCTCGTTAGGTCTCTCAGTGTAAATATTTCTAATCCTGTTTAGCATTAATAAAGCCTTGGTTTTAACCGAAAATCGCTTGTGCTCGTCTATAGTCCTCTTCAGTATCTATTTCAATCCATTTCAAGCCGTAAACATTACAGATATAAATGAGATGCTTGTCTAGTCTCCTGGCAAGCACGGGTCGTGATAGATATGGGTGTAGCCCTTCTCAACATCTTCACTGAGCCAGGAGGCGAGCTTAGTTCCCAGCTCTGATGAAATCTTTATCATGCCGGCAGACTTGTACCTCCCTGGCAAGGTAGATATTTCGCGAATAGTCTCGACTTGAGTTATTCTAGCTGTGTCGGCAGCATTGAGCATCGCTCCATCAAACTCTTTGAAGTTGTCTGCTGCCCAGCAGTCCTCCACACCCTTCAAAAGGCGCTGCAAAACACGCTGCTCAAAGAAGATGTCCCCATTGAGGAAAACAAACCCCTGGTAAAGGTATTGGCGAGCTAAATACAGGCTGTACATGGTATTTGTCGTTTTATAGTCAGGGTTGTTGATGTAAATCAACTTCATCTTCCTGAAGTTATCGCCGAATTGTCTGACGAGTTCTGCTTGGTAGCCTACAACCAAAATCACCTCCTGGAATCCCTCTTTACTAAAACAGGTCAGGGCATTCTCCAGTATTGAAGTTCCGGCAATCTCCAGGAGACACTTCGGCTTATCGCTGATTCCTCCAATTCTGCTACCTTTACCCGCACTAATATGATTGCCCTCATCTACCAAGAGCCTCCTAATCCACACAGGTGTACTGGTTCAGCCGGGTGGAGTTCAACCCCGCCCGGTCGGCGACAGGCCCCATCCGGCAAGCCAGGCACACTATGTGCATCCCATCTATCTTGTTGATTCCGCTTTCTCCCATAACACGGAATGTTTGCCAAACAGAAAGTCCCTCCAGGCTAACAATATGATGTATTCATTGAGCAGGACATAATGTGCTATCTTGAATATGGAGAGCACTGAGGTTCTCTCCGCTCCCTTCTCAGGCTTCATTAGCCTGGCTCTTAAGAGCATCAGTATGCCAAACATCAGGGCAAAAGCCAATATAGTGGCCACAAGATGCGGGATTATAATGGTGCCGTTGCGAGCTATGATATATAGAACAGGAATGGCGGCAAGTGTAAACGGCGACACCATAGCCAATCCCTTGTGCGATGGGAATATAAGCAGGCTATATAAGTCCCTGGGAAGCAGGAAATATGCTCGATGTTTGAATATGCATTGTAGCGTTCCTATCGCGGTCCTTTTTCTTTGCTTTATCTGGTCAACCGAGGTCGTGGCACCTGGTTCATTGGCCACAGCTTCAGGTTCGTATTGGATTTTGTAGCCGGCGCGCCTGATCTGTATTGCCATCTCCAAATCTTCACTGAGCACTTTGATGTCTACCTCTATTATGTTGCCTCTCCAGGCGTTTATTGACCCATTAAAAAAACATGCTGATTGTAACGCCGATTCTCCGCGGAGCATAACATATTCCAAATCCCAGTAGAAAGACTCAGAAGAAGCGATCTTGTTTTCAGGATTGGAAACAACATATCTGCCTCCAACAGCTCCGATATTGGGGTCTTCGAAATGTGGCATCATCTCTTTGAGCACATTCCTGTCAAAGAGGGAATTGGCATCCGTTACCAGGATAATGTCTCCCTGAGCATGCTGCTTCCCGAGGTTGATTGCCGATGCCTTTCCCTTCCTTTCCCTGGCCCTTACGAGCTTCAAGCACGGCTCAGAATTTGTCTGGTGCTTTTTTACCAACTCCTCTACAATTTGACTGGTATTATCAGCAGAACCATCATCAACAACAATGATTTCGTATTTCTCCCCCGGGTAATCCAGTTGGAGCAAATTATCAATCCTTCTTTTAATGACTTTTTCCTCATTAAGCGCCGGGACGATAATTGACACATATGGCTCGTAGGAGGAGTCTTTCTTCTTTGGACTCCACCGAAGTGCTATCAGGCCCATGAGTGAGGGATATCCTACGAACTGCCAAATAACCAGAAACGAGAAAACACAAAGCAAAATAATGATTACAATCATCATTACCTCAGCAATATCGCAGGATACCGGCTTCCCGTTCCCTATCGTTTTGAATGGATTCTCTCAAGTCCTTCTTCGTTTCTGCCGCGTTCACGACTTACTGCACCATGTCGCCCTTACCTTTATCTTCAGCCTTGGTTGCTCTCGGGCACTAGTCAATAGTCTAGAGTTCGGAGTTAGATTAGTCAAGGGGCACCCTTCGTTACTCTGTGCTTGCTCTTGAGGCGATGGGCAAACTCTCTCAGTTGCTCATAAATCTTTTCACGGTCATCAAAATTAACCCGGCATCTTGTCTCAGCCACCTTCGCTCTTCCATGTTAGTGTAATAGTAGCGTAGTTATTGCTTGTTATCTACAGGATAGATTGGGAAAAGGCTACTCACAATTGGTGGGCTGATTTATGCTCTGGTTATTTTCGCCTGCTTAAGGCATTCAGGATTATGCCGGTGAAGATGCTCGATATACCGGCGATAATGAACAGGGTGGTCAGTATTGTACTGCCTATGGCCAGGTCGCCTTTTGTGGCAGCTATGTCGAGTACCCTGATGCCGGTGATGAGACCAGCCAGCAGCAAGACACCACCTGCCAGTCCGAAGAAGAATAAGGGTCTCCTCTGTGAAATCATGGCTATTACCCGACCGAGGACCTCTATGCCATGTCTTATCGGGTTGAGGGTTGAGCCATCCATGGTATATATATTTGAGATTGGCACCTCGCTTATCTTGAGGTTTTTATCGGCGGCGCGGGTTATCATCTCTGATTCTATGGCGAACCCCTTCTCTTTCAAATCAAGTTCGTTTATTGCTTTTGATGAAAGGGCTCGGAAGCCGGATTCGGAATCGGAGATATTGGTTTTGGAAGCGATCCGTGTTGAGCGTAAAAGGACTTTTTGCCCGATGCGACGGTAACGCGGGGTCTTATCTTTCTGGGCCTCTCGGGAGCCGATGACGAGGTCAAAACCCTCTGAGATGGGTTTGATAAGAGCGGGAATCTCATTAGGGTCATGCTGAGAATCGGCATCCAAGAGAACGAGGATATCTGGCTTTCTCTTCCTTGCCTCTGCCAGTATACTCTGTATGGCTGCGCCTTTGCCTCTGTTTGCGGTGTGGCGGATTACGGTGGCACCGCCAAGCTCGGCAACCCTGGCAGTGTTATCCGTGCTTCCATCGTCAACAACAATAACTTCGTCCACATATTGCCTTGCCTGGAGAACTATGCTTCCGACATATCTTGCTTCATTATAGGCAGCTATGCCAGCCAGGATGCCAATCTTGTGTCCTTTGTCGGGAGTCTGAATTACAGATTTTTTCATTCTGTCTCTACTTCACAGTTACCGATTTTGCCAGGTTGCGGGGTTTGTCAGGGTCACATCCTCGATTGATAGCGAGATAATAAGCCAGGAGCTGAAGAGGAACTACAGCGACCATAGGATAGAGTAGCTCATCAACTTCGGGAATCCTAATCCATGAATCATAGATATCGCTTTCCTTGTCGGAGACACCGATAATATAGGCGCCGCGCGATTTAGTCTCCATGGCATTGCTCAGGGTTTCGAGAAAGGTATAGTCAGCGGGGCAAATCACCACTACTGGCGTACCAAGCTCGATGAGGGCTAAGGTGCCATGCTTGAGTTCCCCAGCGGGCATACCTTCAGCATGGATATAGGAAATCTCCTTAAGCTTCAAGGCGCCTTCAGAGGCGATGGCAAAGTTAATTCCTCTGGCTATGTAGTAGAAAGCGCTCTTATCTTTCAGCTTCTGGCTGAGCTTGATAAGCTCGCTTTTGTTCCAGTTCAGAACCTTGGTTATATCGCCGCTCAGGTCAGTAAGCCTAGCTGCCGCTTCGTCAAAGGAGTTAACCATGGCGAAGGACAACAGGTAAAATATGGCTAGTTGAGACAGGAAGGATTTGGTAGCGGCTACGGCTATCTCGGAACCACAATTCAGGTAAATGACCTGATGGCTCAGGTCAGCCAATATAGAGTTAGGTCGGTTGACTATGGAGATAACTTGAGCCCCAGCGTCTCTGGCAGCCTTTACTCCCTCGACTACGTCA
>JAUWQP010000115.1 GCA_030611015.1 Chloroflexota bacterium
GAAAGGGTAACCACGGCAGAGATTCTGCCAATGAAATCCTTGTAGGGTTTTATGGGCATTGATATGAGTTTGGAAAGTAAACCGTTCGCTCTATCGCCGGCAATACTGGCGGGAAGGTTGGACATGCCGGCTATCATCAGCGCGAAAACCATCATTGAAATGGCAATAGAACCCTTGATGTAGGGAATCACTCCTTGAGGGGCGCTACCCGTAAATGAGAAGCTTCCAATGAGTACCCAGATTATCGGCCAGGCTATGGTCCAAAACAGTGCCGCCTTCTCCCTGAGTAGCTCCTTGACTGCCTTGATATAGGCTGCAGATATCTGCCTCACTTATTCGATTGCCTCCTGTAAGTGTCTTTCGGTAAGTCTGAAGAAGACGTCTTCGAGGGTGGGCCGCGCCATTTCGATACGCATCACCTTATGCCCGGCTTGATCAAGGCTCCTCACCACATCGGCCAGTACTTTGTCCCCATTTTGCGAGTAGATTTTGTAGCCAGCCTCCGACTCCACTACCTTTCCATTGATGCTATAACCCTTTAAAACTGAAAGCACACTATTACTCTTCACAGCTGTCTCCACAGTTATCACATCCTCGACAGCATGTTTCCTCTTGAGCTCATCAGGAGTGCCTTCAGCTATCATTTTGCCATTGTCTATTAACCCCACCCTCGAGGCTAGCTCGGCATCGCTCCCGATATGAGTAATCAGCATAATACTGGTTTTCTTGTCCATAATCTCTTTAATCATACTGAAAAAGGATCTTCTGGCAGTGGGATCGAGACCAGTCGTCGGCTCATCCAGGATAAGGACCTTTATACCAGGGAAGATTGCTGTTGCAACTTCTAACCTTTTCCTCATCCCACCAGAGTACTTGGCTACTCTCTTATCCGCTTCTTCGGAAAGCCCAACGTTTTTTAGCATTTCAACCACCAGCTGATTTGCCTGGCGCCGGGAATATCCCATGAGATTAGCGAAATACACCAGGTTTTCTCTTCCTGAAAGCTTGGGCGAAGAGAAATTCTCCTGAGGTACATAGCCTATGAATTCCTTAGCCTGTGCTGGCTTATTTTCATAGACTTCAACAATACCGCTATCTTGCGTCTTTACCGCAGCAATTATTGAAGCCAGTGTAGTCTTCCCCGAACCATTGGGCCCCATCAGGGCATAGAACTCACCCTCTGCCACATCAAGGTTAACTCCATCGAGCACACGCTGGCTATTATATGTCTTGACTAGCTTCTCAACATGTATCGCAAACACTTATGAATTCCTCTATCCTGTAATCAGATTCAGTGGAATATTTATGAAGCCACACCCCCAGTTAACAAATATTATAGCAAGTGTTTCAGCTTGTATCGATAAAAGGTATCGAAAACAAATATAAAATCGTCTTTGTAACCATTATTGGACTGATTATGTAGTTATTTATCTCAAACATGGAGGTCTCTTGGAAATAGGACATAGAATTAAAAATGCAAAAAGGCTTTATTAAACTAATTTCTAGATTTTGCTCTGTCATTTTGCATTTTTGCCTTTGTTTTTTCCTTTTCCTATAGGATTTAAATATTAGTAATTAGTGCCTCTCCCTCAAGAACTGCTTCCCCGAGTCAAGGCTATCCTGCCAGTCCGTGAAAGTTCCTTAATACCAAAATCACGAAGCAGCCCGAGTAGAGAATTCAGCTTGTTTTCATCGCCAGTTACCTCCACCGTCAGTGAACCTGGAGCAACATCAACTATGTTAGCGCGGAAAATGTCAACGATTTGTATAATCTCGCTTCTTGTCGAGGCGGTAGCCTTCACTTTAATTAAGGCCAATTCTCTGGTCACCATGTCTTCTTCTGTTATATCGGAGACTTTAATCACGTTGATTAGCTTGTCCAGTTGTTTTCTCACCTGCTCTACTTGAGCAGCATCACCGCCAACGACAATAGTCATGCGAGATAAGCCGGGATGTTCGCTACCCCCTACAGCAAGGCTTCGGATATTAAAAGCGCGCCGTCGGAATAAACTAGCTATTCGATTAAGTACACCCGGTTTATCCTCCACTAAAGCTACTAAAGTATGTTTTGTATTAGCCAATTTGCCTCCTGGGAAGCATCTTATTTCCTCACCATTTCTGGCTTTGGTGTGTCCAAAAATCTGGCCAGGCTTTCCCCTGGTGGCACTATAGGATAGATGTTCTCCTCGGGCTCAATAAGAAAGTCGAGGAGAAAAGCTCCGGGATACTCCATGGCCTTCTGTATAGCGGGGATGACCTCCTCTCTTCGTGTCACCCGAAGACCAGGGATGTCGTAAGCCTCAACAATTTTGACAAAATCGGGATTCCAAAGTTTCGTGTCAACGTAGCGCCGTCCATAGAATAGCTCTTGCCACTGTCTTACCATGCCTAAATACCCATTGTTAATGATAGCTATTTTTATAGCAATTCTCTCCTGTGTTATGGTAGCCAACTCTTGGATAGTCATTTGAAAGCCGCCATCGCCAGCAACACACCATACCACTTCCTCGGGGCAACCGACTTTGACTCCCATGGCCGCGGGTAGTTCAAACCCCATGGGCCCCAACCCCCCTGCAGAAATAAGACTGTTGGGCTTGGTATAAACGAAATACCGTGCCGCCCACATTTGATTCTGCCCCACCCCGGTAACCACCATAGCATCCCCTTGTGTGGCCTCGTATATCTGATGAACGATGTATTGAGGCAAGAGTTCATCACTTTGCCTGATCTCCTGAGAGGGATGCTCATACCTCCACTGTTCTATTTGAGATAGCCAATCCACATGCTCTCTTCTCTCAATCACCTCATTCAGGGCTGTGAGCACGCTTTTTATATCCCCGACTACCGGGACCCCGGTGGGGATATTCTTCCCAATCTCTGCGGGGTCGATATCGATGTGAATGACGCGGGCATGGGGAGCAAACTCCCTGGTATTTCCTGTAGCCCGGTCATCAAATCTCATGCCAACAGCGATAAGAAGGTCGGCGTTTTGTACTGCCATATTGGCGCAAGGTGTGCCATGCATCCCCAGCATGCCAAGATCGAGTATATGATTTCCTGGGAATGAACTCAGACCAAGGAGAGTATGAGCCACTGGTAATTGTGCTTTCTCGGCAAATTCCTTAAACTCATTGAAGGCCTGGGAAATAATTATCCCCCTGCCAGCGATGATAACAGGCTGCACAGCTTCGTTAATGAGCTTTGCTGCTTTCTTAATTTGAGCCGGATGCCCACGAGAGACAACCCTGTAGCCCGGCAAACCAAGCTTATCGGGATAAACAAAGTCCGTTTGCTCTTGCTGGACATCTCGCGGTATGTCAATAAGCACAGGGCCCGGCCTCCCCGTCTGGGCAATGTGGAAGGCTTCTTTAACCGTTTTAGCCAGTTCAGTAACATCGGTAACAATATAGTTATGTTTGGTGATTGGTAGGGTGATGCCTGTGATATCCGTCTCCTGAAAAGCATCCTTGCCAATAAAAGGTCTGGCTACCTGGCCAGTTATAGCTACCATAGGTGCTGAATCCATATAAGCACAGGCAATGCCGGTAACCAGATTAGTAGCTCCAGGCCCCGAAGTAGCAAGACATACTCCCGCCCTATGTGTAACTCGAGCATAGCCATCGGCGGCATGAGCCGCTCCCTGCTCATGGCGAACTAATATATGGCGGAGTTGAGGATATTGGGGGAAGGTATCATATATCGGTAAGACAGCGCCACCGATGATGCCAAAAACAACCTCTACCCCTTCTTTAATTAAACTCTCACAGAGAATCTGTGCACCAGTTTTCTTCATAGAATAGCTCCTTACCCGGCAAACACCGCCCCAGTGCTGGCTGAGCTTACTATATCACTATACCTTTTGAGATAGCCAGT
>JAUWQP010000060.1 GCA_030611015.1 Chloroflexota bacterium
GAAGTAACCGTCCGGGAACGGCAGCTCGGTAGCGCTGGCTACACGGAAGGTGCTGTGTTTGAATCCCCGTCTTTTCCTGTTCCTTTCCGCCAGCTCAATCATGCCGGGGTCCTGGTCCACGCCGGTGGCAATGGCGCCCTTTTGCGCGTAGTGGAACACCTGCTCGCCCGTCCCGCAGCATACATCAAGCACCCTGTCGCCCGCTTCGATGCCAGAAAGCCCGGAGACACAAGTCCTGACCTCTTTCAGTATCGGGTCGATGATGGTCGAATAGTTGATTAGAAGCACGGTTACGGATTATACCACTTCCTGAATTAGAGTAACCGGTATGATAGAGTTAGGGGGCTGGTGATGACTGGCAGGTATTTCCAGGCGGTGGGTTGTTTGGATAGCATTATTGGGGGATAGTCCCAATGGTGGGAATATCCCACTTGACAGATAATCCCACTAATGGTACGATGTCGCTGCGATGGCTAAAATAATAAAGGATATAGAGTTTGAAAAGATAGCTGATAGTGTAAAACCGGACGCTAAAAGGCGGGTAGTTCTGCAAAAGGTTAAAGTACAGGAAGGCATCAGCTATCATATATACAGCAACAACATTGGGCAAATTTTACTGGACCCGCAGGTAACCATCCCTGCTTCGGAAATATGGCTATTCAATAACCCAAAGGCTCTCGCATCAGTTAGGCGGGGACTTTCCGATGCTGCACAAGGCAGGGTGTCAAAAGTTGACCTTGACGCCCTGTAAGGTCAAGCGCTTTTGTTTGAATTACAATGGACAGCGGAGGCAAGTAAGGCCTACAATCTGCTTAAAAGTACTGCCTCCCAAGGGAAACGTTACCAAGCTGTCAAAAAGACCATCAAGTTCCTGGCAATGAATCCTCGGCATAATAGCCTCCAGACCCATGAATACATGAGTTTGAAGGGCCCAAATGGGGAGAAGGTTTTTGAGGCATATGCAGAGCAGAGGACGCCCGCAGCCTATAGAGTCTTTTGGTACTATGGTCCTTCTAAAGATATAATCACAATTTTTGCGATTACTTCTCACCCTTAGTCACGGCCTGGCGAAGGGGTTCAAACCCTTAGCCAATTGTGTATCAGACAACTGCCCTCCCATTGAGCTACCGGTATAACAGATTCAGTAGCCGGTGGACACAATACGCTGGTGATGACTAACAGGTGTTGTCAGGCGGTTGGCTATTATGATGCGGTGGAGGCTCACAAGAAGGTTCCACCTATTGGTGGGCTCGGACACTAGCGTTATTTTGGCTTGGGATGTTTAGCCAGTCAATGAGCTTATATACAATCTCCAGCGCGGCTGGTAAAGCTTGTAACGACAAGAACACTTTAGCTTTATCGACATTGCCAACTACTGGATGTACCGCATCATTACGTTGAACCCTTACCATTTCAAATAGTGAAAGTAAGTGCTCGGTGCATCCTTGATGTACTGTATATGGGATTCTATTGCTTTGTATTAAAGTTGCTAATATGGCCTCGATTTTACTAAATATCTCCGGCAAACGAGGTCTATCCAATAATTCTTGGATTTTTTTCTTTTCTTTTGGGTCACTCACGGCATTAGCCATCGATTCAAGCAACAATAGAACTGCTTTCTCGGCAGCAGCGCCTAACATTACAGCAGAAGCAAAGAAGAGTTGTCTCTTGAAGCAATTCACTCCCTCAAATATATATTGCTCAATAACGTTGTCTAAGCCTTGTACATTATTCTTCAAATATTTAATGTAGGCATCGGGATCATAGTAATGTGGTAGAGACTCGCCTATAACCGTGTTGCCAAGCGGGGTTGTGCGGAAAAAAGGCCAGGAACTATCGCTTGATCTTGAGGTTCCTGGTGTTATAATCCGCTCAACGATAAGATCCCAACATATTTCAATGACTTGACTTTTATCCTCATTACTAAGAAGAAAATGTGGGCTTTTCAATAGATCCTGTTGTTTTGCTAGGCGTTCAACGGCATTAATTAAGTTTACAAGTTGAGTATCTGGCTCTCTTTTTAATACTTCAAATATTAAACTACGTAATATTTGTTTATCCAACATTGCAATCCGAATTGTAGCATTAAATCAAAGCCCAAGGGAATACCCCAAAACTGAAAACCGTAATTGATAGCAGATGATTGAATGGAATCATCTGGAATGATATATTTAGGCATAAGTTGAGAGGGGGCAGTATGGATAAGGAACGTAAGAGAGAATTCAAAGCATTTAGCCGTATGGCTCAGGCGTCTGCAATAGGAAGAGGAACAGTACTAACCATGGCGGCTGAAGTTGAGGATCTATTGACATCGATTATTGCGTGGTGCTTTTCTCCCATTTGTGAGGAGCTAGATGGAGAGGTTGATAGCCTGCTTAGTGAGACAGCGATAGCCTTAAAGTCGATCATCTTGAGAAGAATCGATTTCAGCGAAAAGATTGCATTGCTGGAGCAGTGCGTACAATTTAGGAATGAGGGGATATATAAAAGCAATCGTAAGCTCATAAAACAAGTTAAAAAAGACCTGGATAAGGTCAGAGAATTTCGTAATTCACTCGCTCACCTCCCAATGGATACGTCAAAGGAATATGTACAACAGTTTTCAGGTCAGTTGACTTCGGATAGCGATAGCTTTCAGGTGCTAGAATATAAAAAGGGGAAAGTTCACAAACGCAATATTAGTCCGGACGTACTAAAGGAAGAACTTCAGAGAGCAAGGGTAACTTTGCATAAGTTACTACAACTGTGGTCGTTACTCAGAAACAGACCAGATGAAGCTAGGCAACATGAGTTACTTAGCACAGTGTCAGCAGATGAAACCTCCGCACTACTTAAGCGTATGGGATACAAATAAATTTCTTAGAGGAGGCTTGAATTACATCTAGTCTACAAATTCAGAAGCTCATCATATGCCGGCTTTGCTAGGGCAAAGGCAGGAATTTCGTTCAGTGGTTATTGGACAGGGCAGGTGTCCAGGCGGTGAAGCCTTCGAGGTGCCTGCCGCTTTCATCCAGGCATTGGCCTTTGAACTCGTACACGGGCACGGCATAGGTCTGCTTCTCAGAGGGAGGAGTCACTCACTGCCGGTTTAGGCAGGAACTTTATCACATGCCTGCTCAGTTTTTGTTCGGGCCCGGAGAGAAATATCTAAGTCAAGAGCATCCGCTACTTTGAAGAGTGTACTGAGTGTAGTATTGTAATCACCCTTTTCCAATCTAGCTATGGCAGGTTGTTTTGTGCCAACAATCTCAGCAAGTTGTTTTTGGCTAATGCGCAATTGATTCCTGCGTTCTATCAAGCTCCGTATCATGTCATATTTAGGCTGTAAAGCCTCGTATTCTTTGCGAATTCCTGGCTTTTTGAGTAATTCTGCCTCGAAGTCTTCGTATCTTGTAGCTTTTTTATTCGCCATTTTACTGCCTTCCCATTTGGATTGTTCATATTATATAACACGTATGTTATATTGTCTAGATTGACCAGTACCCGTATGAGGGTGGCTCTGATGGCAGCGGCGACTGAATTGGCAGTGATTGGTCTTACCAGGTGGTGGGCCTGTAAATCTGTGTTCCATCTGGCAGGACGACTGGATTAGGAAACTGGTGTCTTACATAACTGTCCTTGAATGTGACTCTGTTCATAGACCAAACAAAAAACCCTCTGGTTCGTAACCCAGAGGGGGCTAGTGGAACGACCCACTAGTGATGATGATAAAATTGTAACCATTCCCAATACAAAAGTCAATAGCGGCTTGGCTAGATAATGCCACCAGGCTTTGCCAGGGGCAAGGGCAGGAATTTCATTAACTTATGCTATGATTATTGGAGTATTGGCTAAGCTAATGCTCGAATTCGCCAGAAATATTGTATTCAGGTTCAATAACGCAAATAGCGTAATGTTCTAAGAGCGAGCGCTTCTTCCAACGGTACTTTCTTTGTTTTTCATCGGGTACAACCAGGTGCTTTACAGTGCAGTTTATGAATAAGTATTCTTGAGCTTCCCTTGAGTCGGCACAACGATTTCTATCAATTAGCCCTTTCTGAATTGGTTGACTGCTAAATCGACCTGGCTTACTTTGATGATGGGCATGCTGCCGAATTCTTTTCTGTATATCCAGAGCTCTACCGGCATAGATGGATTTCTTTTGCTTTCTATCGTAGACTAGATAGACTCCCGGTTCTTTTGGAAGATGTATGCAAGCCTGGTCATAGTCTAACTCCTCTGAGTCGAGCAACCTACCGAGCATGCGAACAACCTCACCGTTAGGTTTTAAAGTCAGACTCTCCTTACTTATCATCAAGCCTTTAGCCCACGCGTCAAGCCCGTCACTATAGCCACCTATTCGTGCACCATAGCAATTAGTCGTGTGGCCCCAACAGCATGGGTAAATACGAGCAAACTCTTGTCTATGTTGTTTAACTTCAATAAATCTTGGGTCCTGGTCTTCTAGAGCCCTTTTACGCTGGGAAGCTAATGCAGTAAACCTGTGACCATTTGGCGTTACTAGCTGCTGTTCACCAGCAGCATCTAAGCGTTTCCAAACAATATCAAATCTGCTCTGTAGTATCTTTCGACTTTGATGCCGTATACTCATTGCATTAGCCCGTGACTGACCTGCCCCCGGTTATTGTACCACTTCTTAAGTCATAGTTGTTGGAGTACAAGCTAGCATGATTGCCTGGGGATAACTGCTCAGAAGTGAGAATTTTTGCCACAGCGGAAAGCAGGGGCGTATACATGGGTTTTTCTAAATCTTATCGGGCTATCGGTTAGCTTTGTTTGGGGCATGGGATTGTTAAGCCCCTGGTCGCTGGTTCAATCCCAGCCGCTGCCACCATTTTTTTACAAAGATACCTTAAGCCAGCCACATAGCCCTTCATCCACCGGGATTGCTTCGCTTCGCTCGCAAAGACAGTATGGGTTATGTGAGATTGCTTCGTTGCTCACGCTCCTCGCAAAGACAATGTGGGTTATGCGGGATTGCTTCGTCGCAATGGTCGTCTTGTGTCGTTGCGAGGCACGAAGTGCCGTGGCAATCTCGGTGGGGTTGTGGCAAAGGCCCTGGAGGATTCTTATCTTTCCTCATTATCTATAGCAGGTTGACAGGCGAGCTATTATACCGATACCATACGCACTCAGCCGGATAAGAAATGAGAAATACCACTTGAACAGAGAACCAGGACTGCTATACTTTTAGCAAAATAAACAGGGAGGAAAAACATGGATATAAACCAGACCAACGAGGCGCTAACGAATTACGTACGGCCTCAGAGCATACCCCTGGCAGTTAGAATGTGCGAATCAGAGCAGGAGCTCCCCGAACGGGTGCGAATACCCACCCGGGATTTAGGCTTCAAGATTGCTGCCTGTCAGGGAATCAGCATGGCGCGGCGCTACGGCTGGACGCTGGCTATCGGCAGGGACGACCTCACCTGCCCTATAGCAGGCATTGCTATGGGCTTTCTACCGCCCAAGGATGGCTACCTCGATGGCAGTTTCATGGAGTCCCAGGGCTTTGGGAGCAAGGAGGCGCAGGCGAGAAGTGCTCAGGCCCTTCCCAGGTTGGAATACGGCAAATACAAATATATGCTCGTTGGACCGCTTGCCAGGGCTACCTTCGAGCCGCATGTGCTATTAGTATACGGTAACCCGGCACAGGTGCTGGTAATGTTAGGAGGTCGGCTCCACGGCGAAGGCGGCGTCCTTAACTTCACAACAGCTGAGGGTATGAGTTGCGTAATCGGTACCGTGGCCCCTATCCTCACCGAAGAATGCCAGGTCGTTCTGCCCGGAGTTGGCGAGCGTGTCAACGCGCTGACTACGCCCGATGAGATGGCCTTTGCCATACCGGCAAGCAAGGTTGAGCACTTTGTAGACGGTCTGGCAGAAGGCTACCGGATGGGCATCCGAAGGTATCCCACACCCACCTGGCTTAGATTTCAGCCGCAACATCCGCCCTATCTGACCAAGCTCCTGGAATACCTCAACGAGGATGACTGAGCCTTTGAGGTGAGGATAGACTGCGCCCCTGGCTATATTTTACGGGCAAAGATGAAGGGTGCATGACCGGAGTATATACCCTGACCCTGTGTTGCTATTGACTAAAACATAGGGCACTCCGTACAATTTAGACGAAGAAAGGAGGATAGTAGAGTGCAATACATAACGACCCCGGAGCAGGAGCAATTCCGCCAGACCATCCGCAAGTTAGCTGAGGAAAAGGTAGCCCCACGCTCCGCGGAAATCGACCGCACCGGAGAATGCCCCTGGGATATCTTCGAGCTGTTCAAGGCCAACGACCTTTTTGGCGTGGCCATGCCCAAGGAGTGTGGCGGCGCGGATGCGGACATGATAACCCTCTGCATCTTCTGTGAAGAGATGTCACGGGTCGACCCCGCTTGTTCTAATATCGTGCAGTCAACCTGGCTCGCCTCTGAGCCGATACTGATTGCCGGAAGCCCGGAGCAAAAGAAAAAGTACCTTACCCCTCTGGCCAGAGGTGACGGAATGTTCGCTTTCGGCCTGACCGAGCGCAATGCCGGCTCCGACGCAGCCTCCATGGAAAGTATCGCCAGGTTGCAGGGAGACAACTACATCCTTAATGGCTCCAAGTGCTTCATTACCAATGGCAGCGTATCCATAACCTATTCCATCTTCGCCAAGACAGACCCGGACAGGGGAGTCCGCGGCATCTCTGCATTCATCGTTCCCCGGGATACCCCCGGCTTCTCTATCGGCAAGGTGGAGGACAAATTGGGGATTCGTGGCTCCCAGGTGGCTGAGCTTATCTTCGAAGATTGTCCCATACCCAGAGAGAACCTGCTCGGCGAGGAGGGAAGAGGCTTTACCTATGCCATGATGACCCTGGACCGCACCCGCCCCCACGTAGCCGCGCAGGCACTAGGCATTGCCCAGGGGGCATTGGACTATGCGGTCAAGTATGCCAGGGAAAGGGTACAGTTCAAGGCACCCATCGCCAGCTTGCAGGCGGTACAGTTCATGCTCGCCGATATGGCCATACAGATTGAGGCAGCACGCGCTATGGTCTACAGGACGGCATCGGCCATCGACCATAAAGTTCCTAACCTCAGTTACCTCTCGGCAATAGCAAAGACGTTTGCCTCTGATACCGCGATGAGAGTGACCACCGATGCGGTTCAAATCATGGGCGGCTATGGCTATATGAAGGACCAGCCGGTTGAGAGGATGATGAGGGATGCCAAGATAACCCAAATATACGAGGGCACCAACCAGATTCAGAGAGTGGTCATCTCCCGTGCCCTGCTTGCCTAGCAGGGAGCTTTAATCGCAGCCTGGTATTATTTCTGGAGGCTGGCACTGGCCAGTGGCGTGTGTCAGCCTCCAGATTTTAGGCTGTACAGCCCGCAACCCAACTACTACCTAATCCACGGTTTACCTGTTGGCAGCTCCCATCCAAACTGGGCAAAGATACCATGTGCCATGAGATACCAAGCAGAAAGGGCACAAATAATCAGGTCTACAGCAGCAACTTTGGTGAAGATTGCTGGGCCGCCCAGATGGCTTATGTCTAAGAAAATGAAGCCAATCAGAAGCGTGATAAAGGTAAAGGCAAGCATCCAGTTCTGTTTCATTGAACCTATAAAGAAAATGAGGGTAATAGCTGTAAACATCACCAAAAACCAACCGATGTCACTTGTAGTGGTGTTGAGTATGCCATAATGTGTCCCCAGGAGAAGCCCCCCTAGCGACATCCAGAAAGCGCCATAGGTAGAGAAAACCGAGAACCCAAAATTGTTACCTGTGCTAAACTCCTGTAAGCCGGCAATCAACTGCATCAAGCCTCCGAAAAATAAAGCACACCAGAGAACTGGCCCAGCCCCACACAATCCCAGGTTATGAAATTGCAACAATAGGGTAGTGCCGCCAAAGCCAGCCAGGCCAACAACCGCAGGATTTCCTAAAGATTTTTCCATCAACTCTTACTCTCCTCTCGTTTTTTAATGCGTAAGTCGGGATATTCAATCCTTTGTTGTCTATATTACTTCCAATCTGGGAGTGCTTCACTACCAACCCTGGCGCTTTGCTATAGTGACACATACACCTTCAGACACGGATTCAAACAACTCCCAGGACGATTTGTTTAAGCAGGTTCTGTTTGACAGGATATAGTAAATTATCCGGCTACTGTTTGTCAAAAAACCGTCGTTTACAGACGGTAATGCAATGCCGCCGCTCGGTTGACTGAGGCAATGGTATTCGTTAACATACAAAAGAATCAATGCCAAAAGGAGGCTAACGGAAATGGAAAATCCTGAACCTCGTAAACTTCAACTGAAAACGGTTGACCAGATTAGTATTGCTGTAAAGGACATTGATAAGGTTATCGAGTCATGGTCATCAATGTTTGGCATCGGACCCTGGAGCTTCACCGATATAGGTGGTACTGACGCTAAGGGACGCTCCTGGAAAGCAAGAATGGCCTTTGCCTACCTGGGCCCAGTACAGATTGAGCTTGTACAGCCTGTGGAGGGTCGGATATTTCAGTCCCGCTTTCTTAATACCTTCGGGGAAGGCTTGCATCACCTCGGCTTTTATGTAGATGATGTAGATGGGGAGGTTTCCAAGTTGTTAGCACAGAGGGCCAAGCTTATACTTACGGATCCGGGTAACTTTGCCTACCTGGAGAGTGGCGGGCCCGGCGGCGTCATCTTTGAACTCATGAGAAGGGTTAGCTAGGCGAAATTCAGCAAAACCTGCCCAGACAACAGGAAAAGCCTCAGCTCTCGGTTCCCCTGCCCAGGGTATCCCTGAGCAGAGAAACGAACTCACGGTCAGGGGACTAGCCAACGGAACCATTAAGCTCTGCCTGTCCACTGTGACGAGGTTCCTATCAACAAATCGTCCCATAATCACCGATAACGGACACTGCAGTCTACCATTCCCTATTAGCAACAGCAGCCAGTTCCTTGGCCAATTCCTCCCTGGTTTCCGTTAGCCTGGAACTCACTAAAGCGCTCAAATTCCTCATCGCCATGTAGCCTATATGAGGATTCTCCTCGAAGAGGTTCAGCAAGTCCGACCCTTTGATGTAAAGAGCCTCAACTTTTCCCTCACATTTAGCGGATGCAGTATAGATATTTGGCTCGACTAGAGCAGACCATCCAAAGATCTCTCCAGGCTTCACTTTATGAATTGTGACCTCCATGCCCCAGGGCTCGTAGACTCGAACCAAAACATCCACCTTCCCGCTGCGGCAAAGATGTAGTTCCGTTGCTTTTCTGCCTTGTACAAAGCACAAATCACCTTCGTTGCGGGTGCGTTCATGGCAAACGCCCGCTATTTTGGCCAGCTCGCTGTCATCCAACCCTTCGAAAAACCCAAACTCCTTCAAAACTTCAGCAGATACCATCTTGGTTCCCCCCTTTCGCTTCAACATCAGCCGACTCTTTACTCTATATTATACATCCAGGCGAATCAGAATAGAATACCGCCGTTCCACTGCGGAAAGAGGTTAAGTTGGCAAGTCCCGTGACTCGTAAAGCGAGTTTGCCTTGCGGAACTATACATCAGATAAGGTAAAAATCATATCCGAGAGGCGTTCAAGTTTCGAAATGCTTTCTGATGGATAAGTATCATCTCCGGTAGCCATAACAATAGCAGTACAAGCCATATCACATGTGGCCGAACCGCTAGGTTCGCCATAGTCTGGCAAATCCTCATCACCGATTAGTTCCATCAGAGGCCTTCAACCAGGGGCCTTCAACGCTTCCAACATATATGGGCTGCCGCAATCAGTCTTGCATCCTCTTCTTAGCCTGCTGTTTACGGACATAGGAATGCGGGTTAGCGATGACCTGCCCCAAATAACTGGAACAATACCGGCAAAATATACAAGGAGGTAATGTGTCCATAATCATATGGACGAGTACACTTACTGGCGGTTTTCATGCTTAACTGATATTATAGGCAAATAGCCACACCGCAGGTATGAATTTGCATATTAAGCTATCTTTTTTAGGTGCAGCCCGTAATGTAACCGGTTCCCGGTATCTACTGGAAGCTAACAACGTCAGGCTTTTAGTTGACTGTGGGCTGTTCCAGGAAAGGGAATTCAGGAGTAGAAACTGGGACCCTTTCCCTATCCCACCCCGTACGCTGGATGCAGTCCTCTTGACGCATGCTCACCTGGACCATTGTGGTCTACTGCCTAAATTAGTTCGTGAGGGTTTTCGGGGAAAAATCTACTGTACTGCTGCTACCTCTGAGATATCTCAAATCATACTTCAGGATTCTGCACACATTCAAGAAGAGGATGCGGAATTCAAAAGAAGGAGGCATGAGCGAGAGAAAAGAAAAGGCCCTTTCCCGGAGATTCCCCTCTATACCGTCAGCGATGCCAGGGCTTCATTTCCACTGTTTGCACCTGTAAGATATGGAGAGGTCATTCAGCTCGGTGACGGAGTTAGAGCTTCGTTTCATGAGGCTGGACACGTTCTCGGCTCGTCTATGATAAAAGTTACGGTGAGCCAGGAAGGAGACCATAGGACAATCGTCTTCTCCGGGGATGTGGGCAGGTGGGACAGGCCGATACTGCGTGACCCAAGTGTGTTCAGCGAGATAGATTATGTTCTGGTTGAATCAACATATGGAGATAGGTTGCACAAAAACTCACCGGACATAAGTGATAGCCTCGCCAAAATCGTGAATTCAACCTGGAAAGCCGGAGGAAATATAATCGTACCAAGCTTTGCCTTGGAGCGAAGCCAGGAAGTTCTTTATCACTTGAACGAATTGGTATTAGAAGACCGCATACCACATTTGATGGTCTTTCTGGATAGCCCGATGGCGATAAACATCACGGAAGTGTTCAAGCGTCATTCTGACTTGTTCGACCAGGAGATGTCCAATCTAGTACGTAATAATAGGTCGCCCTTTGACTTCCCAAACCTTAAAATGGTCCAGACGGTAGATGAGTCAAAAGCAATTAATCATATATTGGGGACTGTCATGGTAATAGCTGGCTCTGGAATGTGCACCGGGGGTAGGATAAAGCATCACCTGGTAACAAATATTTCCAGACGGGAGAGCACAATACTCTTCGTCGGATACCAGGCAATCGCTACACTGGGCAGACAAATTGTTGATGGTGCCAAAAAAGTGAGGATACTGGGGCGGTATCACCCGGTAAGGGCAAGAATAGCACAAATACACGGTTTTTCATCACACGCTGATAGAAATGAGCTTTTCAGATGGCTTTCTGAACTCAAGAAGAACCCCAGGCGAGTATTCGTCGTCCACGGAGAATCTAAGGCCACACAAAAATTCGGTGCATTTCTCAAGGAGAAGACAGCCTGGGATATATCTGTGCCGGAATATGGGGCAGAAACTTTTCTAGAATAACGATAGCGTCTATTATTTGGTTGAACCAATTGTAAGTCTTTTAACCTGAGCCAGGTAATCAAATTTAAACAGCAACCCGGTAATAACACAGTTAATACGTTTCTCGATGGGAGGGCGAAATGTTCCAAAGCTATGAAATAAACGATTTAGCCAAAGAGGAATCCTGGCGAATGTTCCGGATAATGGGTGAATTGGTGGAAGGCTTTGATAAGCTTTCAGGTGTAGAGCCGGCAGTTACTATATACGGTTCGGCTCGACTTAGTGTAGATGATGAGCTGTACACACAGACGGAGGAAATAGCCAATCGACTGGGGCAGATGGGTTTCTCGATTATAACCGGTGGCGGGCCTGGCGTGATGGAGGCGGCTAATAAAGGTGCGCTTAAAGCCGGAGTTACATCAGTCGGATTGAATATTGACCTGCACGAGGAACAGACCTGTAATGCCTACACCACAAAGTTGATAACCTTTAACCACTTCTTTATTCGCAAAGTCATGCTTGTGAAATATGCC
>JAUWQP010000092.1 GCA_030611015.1 Chloroflexota bacterium
CAGTGATACTTTATATTCGGTAAAACTTGGCACAGAGCAACTGCAACGGATAATAACATTTGACGATGCTGCTGAAGTAGAGCTGGAACTCAAGTTTGCTAGTACCCGCCTTGATGAACTGAAGGAACTTACTAATATGCCGGCAGACCAGACCACAATGACTAACGGCCGCCATGACAGAATACTTACTATGTCTATTATCAATATCCCTCTTAATAAACCAGAGAAGACTTACACCACGCAATCTGAGCGAATCGCGTTAGCCATTGCCGGCTATGATAGAAACCTCAACCTGGCGATTACCAAGTCGGCAAAGGTAAGAGACGGCGAAATGTCGCTGGAGACGGTTGCCCTGGCCATTCTAAACCACCTTGAGAGACTTGATGGGATTGAGGATGAGGCTTCCGAAGGTGCCCGAGAGGCTGTCAACGATTCTAAAGGAATAGCAATCAATGGCCACATCAGTACGTTACAAAATCTGGCAAAAGTAAATCCGGTCAGGGCTACCGAGATAAATCTCCAGGCGATACAGAGCAGATTAGACATGGCTGAAGCCGAAGCAGCGAAAGGTAATGGTAAAGGCGTGGAAAATGCCTTGCAGGGGTTTGAAAAGCTACGCCGGTTTGGTGAGGAAATCTCCAATTCAGCCGGGATGAGAGGACAGGATACCAGAGCAATTGACGAGATGAATGCCCGGGCTACTACCGGACATATGGAGACTTTAGGCTCTATTTACGGGCAAGTATCTCAGGAGACGAAAGGAGCTGTTGAACAAGCGATGGGTGTTGCAGTAGAAGCACACGGGCAAGCAATTCAAAGGCTGCAACAGCAGGGTGCCCAGGGTGATATTCCGACAGAGCCTTCTCTACCTAATGATATTCCGGATGATGTGAAGAAAAATATACAGGAATCGGGGGCCAAAGGCCCCAGGAACGGGCACAGGTAGTCTCTTAAGCCTTGCCGTAACAAATGCCACTGATTATTTCATTTCAACGCTGTTTTTTTAAATATAAGGTTAAGGTGTAACAAATTTTTGATGTGCTCCGTTATTTATTATAGAAATAAATAACAGGAGGTTCCAAGAAATGAAAAGGTTTCTAATGGTTCCCATCATTGCGATACTGGCTCTCACGTTTTGTTTTAGCGGGGTTGCCTATGCACAGGAAGCTGAAGCGACACTACCTGACCCTGGTACCACACCGGATAGCCCCTTCTACTTTATAGATAAATGGGGCAAGCAGATTTCACTGATGTTCACCTTCAATGCGGGAAGCAAGGCTGAGAAGGCTCTACGTTACGCCGATGAGCGAATGGCTGAAATAGATACCATGATGGCACAGAACAAGATTAAGGAAGCCACTCAAGCAGCTAATGAGTATCAAAACTGTCTGGGAATTGCCACCAAAAATATGGAACAGGCGAGATTAAAGGGTGTTGACGTCTCGGAAAAAGTGGCGCTGATGGCGGAAAAGCACCTGGGATATCTCTGTGATAACACAGAAAATGCTTCGGAAGATGCCCGGATGCTTATGACTCAAACCAGGGAAAGGGCCATGACATGCCAGGAAACGGCTTTAAGGAATATGGCTCAGGGCAATCCGGAAAAAGCAGCGCAGTTTAATCTACAACTGATGGAAAGGCAACTGAACCGGATACGAGTACAGGCGGAAGAGCCTGAAACCGAAGGATTGCAAGCGCGGCTGGAAGTATATAACCGTCTGGGAAATATGGGTGAAGAAATATCACAAATCGCCAAAGGGTTAGGCAAAGAGACAACCGTCGACCAACTGGTTGGATTGGCAACCGCTCATCACCTGGAAGTTTTGGCCGAAGTGCAACAGCGTGTGCAGGGAGAAGCACAGCAGGCAGTTGATGATACCATACAGAATCGCATACAAAACCATGAGAGGGTGGTAACCAGATTACAGGCGCAAAACCAGCTGGGACAAGTTCCTGAAGAGGCACCGATACCGGGTACAATGTCCGGGCAAATGGGACAATCCGGTGAGTCTGGTGGTTCCCAGCAGCGGGGACGCTAAACTAATTCCGAATAAAAAGTACGGTCAAACCGGCTTTGAATAGTATTGCGAAAGGGCAGAAAACCTGCCCTTTCGCAATACATAATTTAGGTTATATTATACTAACAAGGACTGTATTCAATCCCAGGGGGTATATATAATGTCAGAAAAACGACCGATAAAGCCGAAAGTCTACGCCAGGGCAATAATCGCAATAGCGTTGATAATTTCATGGTCTCTATCAGCATTTTCAGGTCTAATCCTATGGCTTGCTCCTGAAGTGCGCCGTGCAGGACAGCAACCGCTTTTATTCAATATCACCAAGGAATCTTGGGGAGAGATACATTTCTGGATTTGCGTTGCTGTCGTGATTGTAACTATAGTACACATAATCATTGATTGGAAGGCTTTACGTGGAGTTATTCGTTACTTAACAAGTGTACACCGAGATACAATTACACGAATTTAGCAGCCCAATTTCTTCGAACTGGTAAAAAATAAGAGGGGCAATCCAACATTCTAGTATTTTGTTACGCACTGGCGGTCAGTTATCTATCGCGTTGCACGATTTAGCGCTCTGGGAGACGCGCCGAACTACCATTGCACGAAACTGACGATTGTTTAGCCACCCTGTCTCCACACTCTTGGAGTTTACCAACTGCATATCGCACGAATTGTCTTCACGAGCTGTATTGCTTATACTGGAGATACGCTTAGCCAATATCACAAAGACATAGGCTGCGAGTGGAGGCAGGACGTGATACCAGTTGATAATCTTCAGGACGGGATTCAACTTTGCACGCGGAACGTAGACCGGCTATTGGAAGACGCAAGTATCCTGTATCAAAGCGGCTCCTATGGGCACGCTCAGGCATTGGCTATTCTAGCAATGGAAGAGTATGCAAAGAAAATTGTTCTAATCGCCCAAAAGACGCATCCTGGGAAATTTGATGACCAAATCAGAAGGTCATTTTGGGATCGTGATTTCAAATTGCAACTGGCTCTGGACACGTTGATGAAAGAATTTCCTGACGCCCCTTCTGGCGAGGAGGCGGCAAGCAAAGTGAGGGATATGGCGCGTAAGCTCTCTTCTCTCAAGCAGGTGAGTCTTTACGTTGACTATGACAATAAGCTGGGGTGGTTTGATCCGAATAAAGCTGATTACCAGAATGTGGCGGCAGTCCAGATAGCATATGCAAAAGAGCTGGTTCAAAGGGTGGACACATGGCTCGAAAGAATCTAGTACCCTGATGAGCTCTAGCAGCACATCGTAGACACGCATGGAAGACATGAGGTGGTAAAGTGATACTCGTTTACCGTTGGGTGGGACCCGGGTTTGTAGGGAAGCTGGAGCGTCTTGCCAGTCCATTTAACAAAACTCGGTTTTGTTCAACTCGCCACGTCCAACAATAAGTCATAAGGTAAAATTTCAAGAACTAGCTAAATTATCACCCTCCCCCAGGGGAGAGAAGATGGCTTCAAAACGAAAATCGTAAGACGCAGACTTTAGAAGTAGGGCCTAAATGGCAATTCATACGTCGCTCAACAAAAGGGGCTTTGTTATATAAGAGGAAACAGTCGCATCCTCTTGCTTCTGGGGGTAGTTGGAAGCTTGATAAAAAGAAGGGACCTCCCAGAGTGGGAGGCTAACATCCTATGGGGTACAATGTGAAGGGCAATAAGTTGCTACAAAGCTGCCCGTTCGGAGTTCACTTTACGCTATGACGCATTGTTTGCTCAGCAGTCGATCACTCAGACTATCTTGACAAACGTCTTCTTCTCCATTCGTCAAACCAAACAATCAATCCCGGCATGACTGTAATTGTTATTATCAAGCAGAGAAATACACCAAGCACCGTGGCAATACCAAAATCACGAATCATTACGAAGTCTGATGCTATCAGCACGCCAAAGCCTCCGATAGTAGTCAGGGCTGTGGTTACTATGGCTCGTCCTATTTTCGACAGCGCTGTGACCATAGCATCTCGAGGTAATAGTCCCTGCCTTTTCTCTTCCTCATACCGCCCCATAAGAAGCACTATGAATTCAGTGCAGATACCGATGATAATGACACCCAGAATGGCTGTTAGAGGGTTAAGTGGAATCCCAATGATATACATGTCGAGTGAAGACCAAGCAATTACAGCGCCAACCGGTATGATGGTGAATATAATGCTGTCAAAACGCCGGTAAATCAGGCTAAGGACTATCAATACCGCGCCGAGGCAAATTAGATTCATTATAAACCTGGTGCTCACTACGGCATCCACTGTGCTTGCTCCGAAGGCAAGGCTGCCGACGGGTGAAATCTGCACGCCGACCGGCGCATCCGCAGCGTCTTCCAAAAGTCGAAATAGGTCGTTCGTTTCCTCCAGTGATATATACTTGATACTGAACGACATGCTTGCCATCCTGTGGTCACTAGAGAGAACTTGCTGTAAATAGAGGGGAGGGGCGTTTTTCAGTATCTCTTGAATTTGCTGTTTATCAGGAATTACTCCCCCAGCTGCTTCACTGATATCGTCCTTCAGCTCTTCAATGACTTCTGGATGGACGATATCAGTGAAGGCATTGGCCCCGAGCGGGGGCCGTGGTGCTTCGTGTGTGGGGGATGGTTACCTTGGTGGGAGGATGAGGATGGATGTTACACCAAGGAGGTAGATTTCTCTGATTATTTTGGGTTCTGGGACAAGGAACACCCCTCTGCCTCAAAGGCTATGAGAAAGCGTATTATCCAGATGTACGGCCGGAAGTGCTTCGCCTGTGGTCGGGAGCTAACCATTGACGAGATTACCATTGACCATATAGTAGCGCGTTCGCGGGGTGGTACTGGCGACCAAGTCAATCTTCAGGTATTGTGCGAGAAATGTAACAACGTTAAGGGTGACACATTGGTCGAAAAGAAGGAAGCAGTTCTACATTTTCCGATGCGCCCGGTTCCAAGCGATGCCTACGAAGGCGTTATCTGGTAGGATTGCTGA
This sequence comes from Chloroflexota bacterium, assembly GCA_030611015.1. GTDB lineage: Bacteria > Chloroflexota > Dehalococcoidia > GIF9 > AB-539-J10 > RBG-13-51-36. The sequence goes on from JAUWQP010000092.1 coordinate 5,000, forward strand.
TAGAGCCAACTGCATCAAATAGCGTTTCGTTCAGTTGCCCTGCAATGTCCTCCTACTTGCTGCCAAAGAATCGCTAGCGTAAAATGGGGGCTGGGGGAGGAGGTTCGAATTATGCGCGGGGACAAAGTTACTCCTGTTTCGTATCTTCCTGAAGCTAAGAGTACCCGGACTATCTATTTGGGAAAAGACGTTGATGGAGGTGCAAAATGAGTTATTGGCTGACAGTGCACTGGCCCCCCTTACAAGAGTGGGCTAAGCCACCGATGGGGGTGTACTTGGCGGATGGTCGACAAGAGGCTGGGCGAGACCTTAGACCAGGTGACCTCATTTTCATCTATCAGACAAAGACGGGCAAACGCAGAAAGGATGCTAAACTGTATAGGCTCGGGCGGCAAGGCATCGTCTTCCTTGTTAGGGCTACGACTGGAATTGAGGAACTCTCAGAGGAAGAGCCTGAAATATTCAAAGATGGAACAACACGATGGTGGAAATGGCAGGCCAAAACTAGTCTTGAGGAGTACGGTTTCTGTCCCCGTCAAGTCGTCTGCCAAGTGCTTGGATATGATCTAAACTACAACTTTAGGGGCTTCGGCAAGCAGCGCAGCGGTTTGGCCCCGCTTGAAAAGACAAAATTTGACTCACTTTACAGAAGGTTTAGGCGAGCCTTTTAGTGATCGGTGTTCGAGGGGAAAAGAGAACAGTTTTACTGAACAAAAGGGCGGATTGTTGAATATCCCCAAAGAGGCCTCACGTTTTCCTCGGTTCATCCTTTGATGGCTCGCAGGCATGCCACGTGGGATTGATAGTCACCCTAATAGATGCTAGAATTTGACAAACCAAGGCAGATTAGGCAAGCCCAGAGTTCGTCCATATAATATAGCTGTTAGACGAAACTCCAAAGGAGGATGGACATGGCTAAACTCAAGATTAAAGTTTACAAGACTGACCAGGCAAAGCCCGAGACGGTGGTAACCATTCCGCCTCCCGACCTTCTTGGTAAAGACTACATCGGGGTAGAAGAAAATCGACAGTAGTAACTGAAGAGGATAATCAGGGGGATTTGAAAATGTCTATCCTTTTCTCAGGCAGCGAACTTCTGGAGATAGCTCTAGGCATAGAAAGAAATGGAGCAGCATTCTATCAGGCTTTGGCTGACAAGACCCACAACAGGAATGCCAAGGCTATCTATGATTATCTGGCTAGCGAGGAAAGGAAACATCTGGATACTTTTCAGGGCATGCTAAATACTGTGGGACAATACCAGCCTCCGGAAGCTTATGCTGAAGAATATATGCTTTACCTGAAATCACTAGTCAACAGCTTGGTGTTCTCCGATGTCACCGAAGCTCAACAAAAAGTTGAGAAGATATCCAGTGAAATCGAAGCTCTTGATACCGGAATTCAAGCCGAAAAGGATTCTATCCTTTTCTACACAGAGCTGCAGAACTTCGTGAGGCAACCCGACCACAAGGTAGTTCTTAATATAATAGGCGAAGAAAAAGCCCATCTGAGACAGCTTTCACAGCTTAAACAAACGTTGCAAACTTGAAAGAGATTGGAACATGATAACCGAACAGGATAAAATGCTAGAAGCACTTGAAATTGCTATCCAGATGGAGATCGATGGCAAGGAATACTATCTGAAAGCCAGCCAAGAAAGTAGCAGTGAGTTGGGTAAGAAGTTACTGCAGTCGCTAGCCGCTGAAGAAGACATCCACCGGCAGAAGTTTGAGGAGATATATAATGCTATCCAGAATAAAAAGGCCTGGCCCACGACTGATTTTCAGCCTGATGGGGGCAAAAGACTGAGAACCATATTTGCTAGGGCAACTGAGGAGATGGGCTCCAATATAAAGGCTCTTACCACTGAGCTTGATGCAATACAAACAGCCATGGATATGGAAAACAAGACCTATGATTTCTATAAAAGCCGGGGCAAGAATGCTACCTATGATGCTGAGAGAGACTTTTATGAGACCTTGGCTGCTGAAGAGAGAGAACATCACCTAATTCTGCTTGACTACTACGAATATCTCAAGAACCCAGCAGGTTGGTTTGTCCAGAAAGAGCACCCCTCCTTGGACGGGGGCTGAATAAGCATAGAAATTCTGGAGACAGGAGGTATGCTGGCATGCTAAAGATTAAGCACCTGAGTGTAGCTGTAGAGGGCAAGGAAATTCTGCGAGATGTAAACTTAAAAATTGGGACCGGTGAGACACATGCTCTCTTCGGTCCTAATGGCAGCGGCAAGACCACGCTCCTCATGGCGATAATGGGTTTCCCCAGGTATCAGGTAACCAGGGGCAATATCATTTTCAAAGGCAAGGATATAACCAAGTTGCCTCTGGATGAAAGAGCCCGCTTGGGGATTGGCATATCCTTCCAACGCCCACCGGTAGTTCGGGGGGTAAAGACACGCGATATGGTTGGTGCCTCTCTGGGAGACAACGAGGATAAAGTAACCATAGACAGACTAGCCGAGAGAGCCAATCTGAGCGAGTTTCTAGATAGAGAGATAAACTATGGTTTTTCGGGAGGTGAGATAAAGCGCTCTGAGTTGCTGCAGCTACTAGCTCAAAGACCAGAGCTGACTTTACTGGACGAACCAGAGTCTGGGGTTGACTTGGTAAATATAGCCCTGATTGGCGAACTAATAAATGAGCTGCTGGAAAAAGGATGCCCAATACGTACCCGAAAGTGCATGGG
>JAUWQP010000050.1 GCA_030611015.1 Chloroflexota bacterium
TGGAGGCCAGGGTTACCCTGAATGCCACCGGCACCGTGGTGATAACCGACCTCCTAAACGAGTTCCGGGGCCATGTGCCGATATACCGCGTTGAAGAGGGCAAGGTAACAGTGCCCTGGACGTTTGAGGGCGGTGAGGGCATATGGATCAGCATATCTAAGTCAGTTGAGCCGGAGCCTCATGTGGAGGAAAGCAACCTGATGCTCACACGTGCCCAGTTCGCAGATGGGTCACTGTCGGTTGAGGGCTACACCAGGGAGACGAGTCCATACGTGCAGGTGAATGGCCGACGCATCACACTGAAACCTGGTGAGGTGCTGGCTACGATTGTGCTAGGAGGATCCTGGGATGTATCGCTCTCTACTCCCAATACATACGTCATCGATCCTTGGTACGTGGAGCTGTTAGACGCTGAATGGAGCACGACAGCTACTTCCGATGTGGACTATGCGGACTATCTATCGAAACGCTCCCGGTTGATGCTCAAGCTGGCCGGGCGAGCGGTGAAGCTACGTGACGTATTACGTGGAGGCAGGAAAAAACTGATGACCAGCCGCTTCATGCCTACCAGTGAGATGGGTGATCAGATGATGGAAGCCCCGGCAAAGATGGGTTTTAACTTGGAAGAGATGGGCCCCTACGAGATGATCGACGTCGTCGTGGCGGCTGCGAACGAGGCGGGACTGCTACCGCCAGCATTCACGCCAGGAGCGCGCTACACCGCGGAGGCGAGCTTCAACGTGGCCTATGTTTCAGACGACATCACACTGGTGTACGAGGACTTGGACCAGCCAGTGGAAATCACCCTGAATGGTAAACGCGTGACCGAGCCAACATCTAGCGAGTGCGTCTGGGACCGGTGCAACCGCGTTATTCCGGTCAAAGACTACTTAAAGATGGGCAAGAACAGGATTCGGTTTGAGTCCCGCGTGCCGCCGTTCCTGGACAAGTTTCCCTGCTGTCACGGCCTTGAGCCTGTGGTCCTGCGGGGCAGTTTTATAGTTAGCAAAGGTAGTATCCGTAAATTTGATTCGAACGTACCAGCGGGCGATTGGCGGGCCGTTGGGTTCCCGAACTACGTGGGCGAGATCGCGTATAGGCAGACTATAAATCTGCCTGCGGAGTATCTGGATAAAAAGCTTATGCTTGAAATCGGCGATGTGCGTGAGACCGTGGAGGTCTGGCTTAACGGCAGAATGGTCGGCGAGCGCATCGCGTCACCATTCACTGTGGATATCAGTGAAGCAGCCGCTCTTGGCGACAACGCCTTAGAGCTTCGGGTAAATAATACTGCCGAGAACCTGCTCGGTACGCCTGTGCCTTCGGGCTTGCTGAGTAACATTAAGATAGTGCCGTATAACGTTTGCAAGATACACATAGACTTATAGTTACTCCAAGATGAGCTTAGTTGTTAATTGATAAGAATAAGGCTCGTTCTCATTTTTAAATCTCTTAAAACGCATTAAATCTCGACGGCTCAAACGATATATTTAATCATCTATGCTCTACTTCCCTTTCCCCAACGCTTCAAATATGGATAACCTTTGTATTGCATTTCCTAAGCCGTTATTGCTCACCCTAGCCTTTGGTGCTACAATGCCGCATACTATAGCCAACATATGGTTAGAATAACTGATCAAGTGAGGAATTCATACTCAGCTAAGGCCCAAGGAGGATGTGCAGTGACATCTGTTAATCGACAGAAACCAGTAACATTTGTAAATCGAAAGAGAGCAATTTGGATATATTTGAAGAATCGGCTGAGATATCCCCTTCTTAAAAATAAACTGGGTGATCTAGAACCAAATGTATTTTTTGGCTATACCGATCATCCATTAGATATTCATGGAACTCCCATTACTACAGTGTTCACTGCGGTATCGAAACTCTTGCGGAAAAAAGCTAAGTGTGTTCTATCAGTAGAACTAGGAGAACGAAAAAATAATTCATTTATATTCCTGGCGAAGGCGTACAATGTCTTTCGAATTCGAGATTTAGAAGTCTTCTATGAGCATAGGTATCATATAACGGAAAAAACAAAATTTACTGAATGCACCCTACAGTTGGATTTTCTCAGGGAAGATGTCTATCGGCTTCGATTGGTTGAAGGAGATACCGTTCCGGAAAATAACACCCCCATGATTGCCAAGGATATTCACGATCCTCAGTTACAGGTCCGGTTTGAGGAGACTCCTGAGAAGTATATTGTTTCAACCCCAAAGCTCAAACTAGACATTTATAGGGAGAATTTTCGCATTGAAATCTTTGATGCTCAGGGAAATTTAATAACGGAATCTGGGGGTAAAACAAGAAATGAGTTTCCTAACACCATGGACGCATTTCCACTCGGTTTTATTAAGGATAGAAAATCTAAATACCCATTTGGAGTCGAGTCATTTGTAATCTATCCTGGGGAAGCCATCTATGGTCTGGGTGAGCAATTCGGGCCATTAAACAAAATTGGGCAAACAATTGGGTTATGGCACTTTGAAGGCGTTGGTAACACTGCTGGTCGCATCTACAAGAGCATCCCGTTCTTCACGAGCACCCGCGGATATGGGGTTTTTATCAATGAGAGCAGACCCATCACTTTTTGGGTGGGCTCCAGGGAGTACTGTAAGAATCAGATTGCAATAGAGGGGAATCTCGTCGATTATTTTTTCTTCTATGGATCATTCAAGGATATATTAAACAATTATACAGAATTGACCGGGAAAGCTGCGGTGCCCTCCAAGTTTTCCTTCGGCGTGTGGATGTCAAGATGCAGTTACTCTTCTCAAAGGGAGGTATTGGATGTCGCAAAGAAATTACGGGATATGCAATTCCCATGTGACGTAATCCATATCGATACGGGTTGGTTTGAGGAGGATTGGCGTTGTGACTGGCAATTTGGTAAGAGTAACTTTCCAGCTCCTGAGAAAATGTTCCAAGAATTGCGAGAATTAGGTTTCCGGGTCTCTCTGTGGCAGATGCCCTATGTTCTCGACGAGACTAAGGTTTATAAAGAGGCGAAGAGACAGAAATTAATAGCCAAGAACAAAGGGCCGTTTGCGCTCGCCGGGAAATATCCTGCACATCCTATTGATTTCTCAAACCCTGAAGCTGTAACCTGGTATCAAGGAAAGCTAAAGAACCTGTTCGATTTAGGTGCGTCAGTCATTAAAGTAGACTTTGGGGAGGGTATTGAACCTCCAATGAAGTTCAAAGAATATACAGGACGCCAAATGCATAATCTATTTCCATTATTATACAATAAGGCAGTATTTGAAATTACTGAGCAGACCTTTGGAGAGGGCATAATTTGGGCCAGAAGCGCTTATGCTGGATCACAAAGATATCCTGTCCATTGGTCGGGGGATAATTCATCGAATTTTGAGAATCTTCTTTGCTCGTTGCGGGGAGGATTAAGCCTGGGGCTTTGTGGCTTCACATTCTGGAGCCAGGATACTGGCGGATTCGTGGGAACTCCTACTGATGACCTCTATATTCGCTGGACTCAATTATCCATATTTCAATCACACATCCGTTATCACGGTTGCCCGCCCCGTTACAGAGAACCCTGGAACTATGAACCGGAAACCCAGGAAATTGTGCGCAAATATCTCAACTTTCGATATCAATTACTGCCCTATCTCTACACCGAAGCGCAAATAGCATCGCAAAAAGGGCTTCCGATGCTGTGTCCTCTGGTAATCGAATTTCAAACTGATCCGAGCGTGGTAAATATTGAGGACCAATTCATGTGTGGGCGGAATCTTTTAATCGCTCCTATTTTAACCAGAAACAATACCAGAAATATCTATATTCCAGACGGCACATGGTATGATTTCTGGACTGGCGAAAAGTTGACTGGACCTCGGTGGCTAACCCGAACTTATAGTGTTGAATTCGTTCCGGTTTTCGTTAGAGCAGGTTCAATATGCACCCTCGGTCCCGAAGTGCAGTGCACTGATGAGTTGACGGATGATTGGCTGTATCTAAAAATCTATCCAGATACTGCCGGCAAAGCCTCTTACGAGATTCTTGATAGAGAAAGACGTGTTCAAATCGATGCTCGCTTGGAAGAGGGTTGCCTTAAGGTTACGATTGACCCCAAACCTTCACATATTCAAGTTGAACTTCCAAAAAGCCTTGGAGTTACTACTATGCTCATAAATGAAGAATCAATAAACCGAAATTCTTAGTTATTTAGTTACTACTAATAGAAGTACTTAATACCGTAATAGTCTTTAATAAAGAAGAATCGATCGAAAGAATTCTTTTCGGAGCGATGTGTTTTCAAGGCGCAACCCAACGTCGTGAGATCGGCCCCGGCTTATAGGGCTCATTATTCCCAAGAAAGAGCAATGATCGGTATCGAAACGGTGATTGTCTGAGCAGCAGCCACAGACCAAGGAGCATTTATGTTCAGATTTGGTGTAGCTTCACTTATATGGACCGAGGACTTTACGGTAAAGGACTTGCCGCTTATCCAGAAAGCGAAAGCGCTGGGATTTGAAGTGCTTGATATCAATGTGGCTCACCCGGAGACGTTTCCCACAGAGGCGGTTAAAGAAAAGGTGAAAGAAGTGGGAATTGAGGTAGTGACTACCATTGGTCTACCCACAAACTCCAACCTGATTGACCCAAATCCTGAAATAAGAAGAAACGGGATTGAAACGCTGAAGAAACTGGTTGATATCAACGTTGATATAGGCTCAAGCATACTGGGTGGTGTGAACTATGCTGCCTGGGGTTACCTCACTGGCAAACCAAGGACGGAAGATGAGTGGGGCTGGTCAGTAGAGTCCATGCATGAGCTCGCTCTTTACGCTAAGAGCAGGAGTGACATGATTATTGCAGTAGAGCCAGTTAATCGATTTGAAACCCACTTTCTCAACGTAGCGCAAGATGCTGTTAAGTACTGCAAGGACGTGGGCACTGGCAACCTAAAAGTACTCCTGGACTCTTTTCACATGATTCGTGAAGAGCAGAATTTTACGGGAGCGGTAGAAATATGTGGCAAGGAGTATCTGGGCTATGTTCATGCTTGTGAAAATAATCGTGGAATCCCCGGTACCGGACTCGTGCCGTGGGAGGAATTATTTGCAGCACTCAGAAAGATTGGCTATAATGGTCCACTTGTCATTGAATCGTTTGACCCTAGTTTTGTAGAGTTAAATAGACTATGCGCCATTTGGAGGAAGTTTGCCGAGACAGGAGAGGAGCTGGCACTTGAGGGATTGAAAAACTTGAAGGACATTGAGAGGAGACAGACCTAATCAGCGAAAGACTGGCATATAACTGAGACCGGTATCCTTTAGAAAGGAGGATATTTTGAGTTTGCTCAATCTCTTTGATATTACAGGACGCAAGGCGCTGGTGACTGGCGCTGGACGCGGAATTGGTCGAGTGCTGGCATTGGCGCTAGCTGAGGCTGGCTGTGATGTATCTATCCTGGTAAGAGATATAAAAAACGCTGAATCCGTAGTCAAAGAGATTCACCGGCTAGGTCGCAAAGGCATAGCAATTCAGGCAGACGTGGCAAGAAGGGAGCAGGTTGATAAAGCATTCGCTGAGACTGCAAAAGAACTACGTCGTCTGGATATCTGTGTGAACAACGCAGGAATCAGCATTCAGAAGCCAGCCGAGGAGATGACAGAAGAGGACTGGGACAATATTATGGACACTAATCTGAAGGGCGCTTTTCTCTGTTGTCAAGCGGCGGCACGGATAATGATCCCCCAGCGGCAAGGGAGCATCATCAACATCGCCTCACTGTCTGGCATTGCCGTGAATGTACCCCAAAGGCAGGCAGTTTACAACGCCTCTAAGGCAGGTGTTGCTATGTTAAGCAAATCTCTGGCTGTAGAATGGGCACAGTACGGCATCCGTGTGAATTCAATCAGCCCAGGGTATATGAAAACAGAGATGACAATGTCATCAATGGCACACTTGTTTCCAGCATGGGAATCCCTGACTCCTATGGGGCGCCTGGGAGAACCGGAGGAGCTAAGGGGAGCGGTGTTATATCTGGCATCAGACGCCTCCAGCTATGTGACGGGTCACGACTTAGTAGTGGATGGAGGTTATACGGCAAGGTAGCGGTCCATCGATGCTTTTCTATTATTGGGAAAGAGAAGCCGAATATCGCTGTGGAAGCAGCTATCATCAATCACCTGGCCGGGTGCGCTGCTATCAGTTTCGCCTCTTCTATAGCAAACTTCTCTAAATATCCACCAGGACTGTGGAAGGCTAAAACATCTTCCGGTCTTGGGTGAATCGGGGCTCTCCTTCTTAAGAGTCTGGCGCTAAATCGCTCAATGTCTATTTCCTCCCCTTCGGACTTTAAATAACTATATGCTGCGGCAACTGCCGCTCCCAATGCTGCCCCTCCCTTTTCCATCGGAGTTACTTGCCTTTTCCATATTGCAGTAACTCTTCTCATTATTCCCAGGCTGTTTGTTGCCCCACCCGTAGTATATAGTGGTTCAGTGGTTTCCCTCGTAAAACCCCTCGAATGGTGGTATGCGGCAGCCAAAGAACTTTCAATAAGTCCAGCATAGTCAGCCCCGAGGCTCGTCTTTGCACTGCCAACCCTGACCAAATCGTAACTACCTGAAGGGGGGAAGGATTCATTTCTCGGTTGCCAGAATACCAAACACTCCCCAACGGGAGCTTGTTGCAATGCCTTTTCTGCGGCTCCATATTCTTCCTTATCCATGCCGTACATTGCCCTTAAATGATCCCATACCATGGCACCATTAGTCCTGCACCCGAACATGAACGGTCTGCCGACACCATCATACATTGCATTGGCGAAACCATTCATATCAAGTGTTCTCCCATCGGTTGACACCATATTGACAAAGCTTGTACCTAAACTCAGTAAATCACCTGTTACCAGCACCTTTGATTGCGGATTGTCCCCCGAGCCAACCATGATCTTGCACGTGTCGCTGAAACCGTACTTTCGTACGAAGTATGTTGCTATAGTTCCCACTATCGTGTCGGGGGCTACAATCGAGGGCAGCTTACTTCTGAGAGCCTTTTCACCTCCCGGCAACCCGGCAGAAGTGGCTCTAACAAGTGGACCAGACCACCGCCTATGGGTGTAATCCATGAGAGACATTCCACAGGCATTACCAAAATCTATTGGTACTTTCGAGTTGCCGGTTAAGATAGCTGGAACTAGACTGCTAATTAACTGAATATTGGCAGTCTGCCGGTACACTTCCGGGAACTGTTCAGCAACTCTTCTCATTACTGTACCGGTGAATCTGATAGGTGCATCCGAGCCAGACAATTGGATCATTCGTTCTTTTCCGCCCACGTATCTCCTGATATATTCTGCCTGTTCCACTGTATTGCAAGTCATCCAGATAGGAGCTAGCCCATATGCCAAGCAACCTTCCAGTAGCGTTACAAGGTCTGAGTGCTCTGAGCCTTCTTCATTGAGCTTGACGAAAATGGAGTTTGCATTACGGTTTAGGTAGACATGACCGTGCTGCTGCCCAGAGCTATTAACAACAACGATGTTCTGTAGAGCTACTCCAGCTTCTCTCATATCACCGAACATTGAATCTAAAGAGGCAAAGAACATCCTTGGGGGTTGGTCAGCCTCACCTTCGATCCTTGGAGGTACAATATAGTGTTTTTTCTCAATTCCAAAAACATTCAATCTCCGGTCTTTTACGTAGTCCAGTGAGTGCTCAAAGACCTTTTTATGTGAGTCAATGTCCACCACTACAGCGGACAGGCTTTGAGTGCTCAAGTCCAATCCTAATACCAGTCTTCCCTCTACCATCTTTACTTTCAGTCCGTCTTTTTTTAGTGAGAACCGAGGCTTCAAACAGGAATTGCCTCACATATGCAAATATGCAAATGCAGCACGCCTATAGCTCAATGACAATTTTCACGCTCGATGGCCTCGGATTTGCTGCATATTCAAACGCTTCAATGCTTTCTTCGAATCTATATCTGTCGGTTATTAGTGGCTTCAAATTAACCCTCCCGGATTCCATAAGCAGGAGCGCCCTGGGATAAACATGAGCATATCTGAATATAGTCTCGATACGGGCCTCCTTGACCTGTGCTGAGACAATATCCATTGGCACTGGATGCGTCGGCATGCCAATAAACACCACCCGTCCACCCGGGCACAAAGGCTCAAACACCTTTAATACCGCATCTTCGCTTCCACTGGCCTCAAAGACGATGTCCGTGCCCCAGCCATTTGTAACCTTGCTCACAATCTCATTCAAGTCCTCTCGTGTTACATTCACCGACATCATACCGAAATACGAGGCCAAGTCTAGCTTCTCCTGAACAATGTCGGTGATAATTACTTTGCCACACCCTCCCGCTATTGCTGCCATCGCAGTAACGAGCCCGATCATTCCGGCACCAATAACCAGAGCTAAATCACCTGGTTTGATCTGTGCCTTTCGGGCTGCGTGCAGCCCAACTGCAAGAGGCTCTACCAGTGCTCCCTCATCGAAACCAACATTCTCAGGCAGCTTGAATACAAACATGCCGGGATGAACTACCGTTTCCCTCAAACATCCGTGCACTGGCGGGGTCGCCCAGAAGCGAACGGCAGGGTCGAGATTGTACATTCCCAACCTGGTTGGTCTGCTATTTGGGTTAGGAATGCCTGGCTCCATACAGACTCTGTCACCTACCTTCAGGTGTTTCACTCCCTCCCCGACTTCGATAACGGTGCCTGACGCCTCATGGCCCAAAACCATAGGCTCCCTAACTACAAAAGGCCCAATTGCACCGTGCTCGTAATAATGCACGTCACTGCCGCAGATTCCTACGGTATGTATTTTGATACGGACATCATCTGGCCCAAGATATTCCTCTATATGAATATCACGAAGCGTGAGTTGCCTTACTTTTTCCAGTACAAGCGCTTTCATGCTCCCTCCTTGCGCTCAAGTATCGGTGCCTCAATAGTCTAAGCCAGTCTGGTTCCATTATCAACCGTTTGTACTCGTCAGTACACTAGTGACGCATTACCGTTCGCCGGCTTTTTACCCGTCATTGCGAGGAGCCCTGGTGACGAATCAATCCCGGGGGTGGTGGCCAAACAATGAGATTGCCGCGCCTTCGGCTCGCAATGACAAATTGTATATTCCCCACCCACCCGCCCTGAGATGTGTTTTTTGGGGGACACCCCTATATAATCTATAACATGACTATAGGGTATCACCTATCTATCTGAACGAGATTACCGTTCTTCACTCTTTTGACGTGAGCCATGTATTGAAAAACTGGTTGAGCAAGCCGACCCAGCACAAATGGGTATTTGCTAGTGCATCGGAGCCGCTCGTTTGACTAACCTCGTCATCGGGGGGTTTTACTGCGGTTAAGATGGAATATTCTTGGCATATTCGCTATACTCCTGCTAAGAAAGAACGCCATTGATAAAGGAGGGTGGAAGCATGAAAGTAACAAAAGAAGGGCTAAAAAGACTAGCGAGCGAGTATAGTGGCTATTTAGAAGGAGAAATACTGGATAAGTTTTATGAAGAGTTTGGAATAAGGTTTGCCGCTGGACATTGGGCAGCCGGTGGTTTTGCTGACCGTTTTGCACCGGGTGGATACAATCCCGGTCTTGATGACAGTACTGTTGCTCAGATTGAGCGGGTGGCGAAAGCAGGAGTTAAGGGGGTGGAATTTCACGAAGCCCTTTTTATTGACGGGAACTATAAAACAGATAAACGCAAAGTTGCCGAAGTGAAGGAAGCATTGGCTAAACACAAATTAGAGCCCACAAATATGAACTTCAACCTTTTTTCTGATCCGAAATGGAAACTTGGTGGTATTACCAATGCCAATAAATCTATTCGTGAAGATGCGCTTGCTATTGCTCTACAGGGTGTAGATATTGCAGAAGAAGTAGGCTGTAAAAGTGTTGCTTTGTGGCCCGGTTCTGATGGTTGGGACTATAATTTTGAAGTAAATTATGGCCAATTGCTTGAACGGTTTATTGAAGGTTGTATCGCGATAAACAAAAAGGCGAAATCATTGGGACTCAGGTTCGGAATAGAAGCGAAACTTCACGAACCACGAGAAGGCAATATGGTCATCCCTACCACACACATGACAATACTGCTGTCAAAGATGGTCAACGAGGAATGCGGTGGGGACAATATGGGTGTAGTCATTGATTATGGCCACGAACAGATGTATGCAGTGGAGCCAGCATCAATGCTTTACGTCGCTAGGAAGTCTGGTGTGCCTGTGGTTAATCTCCATTTAAACAATGCCAAACTCCATTCAAACGATGAAGATAGAATTGCCGGAACGGGAGATATCTGGCGATTAGCGGATTTCTGTTACGCTGCGATTGATACTGGCTACGACGGTTGGTTTGGAGAGGATCAGTTCACATACCGCACCGACCCTGTTAAGTCAATGGCATTATCCAGAGAATTATTTGGGAACATAATGAAAAAAGCACTGCTAATTTATGCAATAAAAGATAAGCTTGAAAAAGCGCAATCAACGGGTGATGCTGTCGCCACTATTGAACTTACTAAGAGATATATATTGGGAGATCAGTGAAGAAATGTGCTGCTGAGAACAGACCGGATCTGGACAGACCCGGGAGCCGTACACCTGTAACAGATGAAATAAGACCACATATACAGGTAGCTGCTGGTTGTAGACGACCCTCTGGCTCCTCGTGGTTTAGAGCGGTCAGGAAACGTTCCTTGAAGTCCATCAAACCCTGCTCCATTCCTTAATGATGCCGGTACCTGTCACCGCATCCGGTGCGAACGCGTCTGACCCGACTTCGTTAGCAAATTGTTGAGTTAGCGCAGCCAAGGAGCGTCGACTGCAGCGCCTGGTTAATGGTCTTAATCCTCAAACTCAGCACCCCGTTCCTGTAAATACGCAGTAACCGCTTCCTGCACATCTTTGGACAGACCAATTGCCGCATTCCAGGTAGCCACATAGTTGAGACCCTCGGCCACAGTGTGGTCACGACTATAGATCAGAGTCTCCTTGATCCCACGTATAGCTAGTGGAGATTTAGCCGCAATCTCAGTAGCCAATTCACTAACACCCACCAGTAAACCCGTCTGATCGGGAAATACCTTACTAACGAGACCCATCGAATGGGCTTTTACTCCATCAAATTCAAGCCCTGTATAGGCTAATTCCCTAAACAAGCCATCACCTATAATCCTAGGCAGCCGCTGCAGCGTACCCGTATCCGGGACGATGGCTAGGTCCACCTCTCTGATAGAAAAACGAGCATCGGCCGTCGCATAGCGCATGTCGCAAGCCGTAATTAAATCAATGCCCCCGCCGATGCATGCCCCATGAATGGCGGCTATCACAGGTTTTCGACAACGCTCTATAGCTGTAATGGAGTCTTGTAATCCGATGATAACTTGACGTAGATGCTCCTGCCTTCGTCCTTCTGATAATCCGCTAACCTCATTATACATAGCCCGTAGAAACTCAAAGTCGATGCCTGCTGAAAAATGTTTTCCTTGACCACTTATCACAGCGACTCGGACTTCTGGCTTTCCGTCAACCCAATCGAACACATCCCTTAGTTCCTTCCACATAGTGGCATTTATCGCATTAGCCTTGTCCGGTCGATTTAGCTGGATATTCGCAATGCGATTTTCTAAACTAACGCTTAAAGTCTCAAATTCAGGCATCTCTTCCCTCCCACAATGTTTGATTTGTCCTGCCAGGTTTTGTTGTAGTAATCGAGTAGATCGCTAAGGCTATTCACTTTGGTAAACCTGAGGTCGTCGTAGCACTTCTGCAGGGTATCGTGCGCCATTGATCCGAGAAAGGCCCCGACGTCCTCCTGTTCCCGCTTGATCTTGTATCGATAGAAAAATTTGTACTTCATCGGGCAGTCTTCATATGTGCTTAACTGGGAATGAGAATAGATAGGCATGGCAACTCCTCGCTTTGGCGGTTCAAAGCCTCCTATAAGACCTCTCGCTCATCTTCATCAATGGAGGCTGGAACCCACAGCCTCTCCCTCAAAGCCATGAGATTCACTACGTCTTCCCTGTTATATTCAAGCAGTACAGCCAGGGCATCGTTATCACCGTAGTCCCGGTATCTCCACCACAGCCTTACTGCCTCGAATCCGTCAATGCCTCTTAGCTGTCTACTGATACCCAATTGCCGCTCCACCGCCTTGAAACCGCCGTAGAGGTTGTTCCTCCAGCAGTCATACATCAGGTCACGGTGCTTATAGCTCTTAGCCAGGTCTACCCCCAGGCTGGCGCTTATGAAAGGAAGGTCGAACCGGCTCCCGTTATAGGTGAACATTGTATCCGCACCCTCAAGAGCTTCGAGGAGATTATCCCTGGTCACCCCTTCGCCAACCAGTTGAACCAGTCTGCTGCCGCTACCATCAACGAGATAGATGCCTACCACGGTTATCTCGTGATAAAGCCGAGATAGGCCGGTAGTCTCGATATCCAGATATACATGACGAGGGAATTCCATTCTGTTACTCTCCAAATCCGTCTTGCTTAGCCAGTCTATATGACAGATATAGTTCTATAGTAATCCCAGTCCGTACTCCTTCAATTGGACATCCATGCTCTTCCTATTCCCGACCAGCCTATCCAACTCAGCATAGAAGTCCTTGCTGTGGTTTTTGAAGCGGGTATGAGTCAACTCATGAAGAATCACGTAATCCATCAGTTCATCCGGTATCATGACCAGTCTCACATTGAGGCTGATGTTACTTCCAGAAGAGCAACTGCCCCACCTTGTTCTTTGATTTCGAATGAAGACCCTGTTATAAGTGAATCCATGTTTTTCTGCCAGGTGCTTGAGCCTCCGTGATAGTTTTCTTTTCGCCTTTGCTATATCGATATCAGGTGAATTTTGTGCAATGGATGCATATTCTCGCTCAAAATGTTTTATCCTGTCCAGGTGCTTGTTTATCCAATCCGTTCTGGCGCGGACAAATTCCTCAGCTTTTTTAAAGGACACTCCATCAGGAATAGAGACCCGAACTCCCGTTAACCGCTTAACGGAAACACTCAGGCGTCTAGCCCGCCTGCTGCGTTCAAATAGAACCGGCCCAACCCCATCAATCTCAATGGTGCTGGAATTCGCTGTCATTCCTTTTTTCCTGGGTCCTGCTGTCTGTTTTCACAGAGCATTCTAATGCTTGTCATCATGGATGTCGACCTCGTTGCACAGGAAAGGGTGGAGTTTGGTTACTCCAGTGGCTCGGCCCCGCTCACCCTTCTGACAGTCCTAGACGGGGTTGAGGAGCGCAATAGGGTAATCACTATAGCCACCACCAACTGCCAGAAGACGCTGGTCAATGAGGATATCGCAAACGGACGACGGGTCGACTGCCGGGTGTAAAACCAGTGTAACTATATTATCAATGACCGCTCAAAATGGGATTTTTCAGGAGGAACTAGGTAATTATGCTGGCATCCCACCCACTGGAAAACAGGTGAGTGTTATGGGAATCAGTATCCTCCGGCTCGCCCAAGGCAGGATAGTGGAGCGCTGGAACGTCTCTGAAGAACTCGGCTTGCTACAACAATTGGGCATTATACCTTCAACAGGATAGAAAAAATGAAATGCTAAAAATGCCAGTTTGAAAACAGAGAATGAGCTCTATTCTGCAATTTGAAAACACCCGGCAATAAGGCATACACACACCATCTCCAGAAGGGATCGATGGCCAAGAAAGGAGGAAATACTTAGAGTCAATTACCCCCCAGCAAGCTGGGGGGCATCAGATAGGTTTTCGAACATGCGTAATTGCAAGGAGCTATCCTCGTGGGTTTGATCTCCAATATATTTACGTCTGTAATTGGATATCCAGACCAGGTGATACTTAAGGTCATAAAAGGCACGCTTCGTCATTATTATCCCCAACCAGTAGTTATACGCAAAAAGGCTGTATTAGGGCAAGCGTTATTGCCTCGCCTTACGGCGAGCCGCTTTCCTCCCGCCAGCAAGCTGACGGGTATCCAGCGGGAGTTTCTATGAAGTACACGTTGTTTCCAGGGGCAAGATGTGCTACTTTTACAGACGACGTTCATGCGGCGGCGCAAAGGTGTCCCGTGCCCGAATGAAACCCGCACGGGATGCGGCCGCAGCCCAGGCACCGCAATGCCTGAGACATACGGTTGACAGCTGCAGGGGAAAGCGCTACGTCCGTAATAATATCCCACCTAGTGGCGGATTGCGGGCGTGGCGCTGGGGCTTGCGGGGGCAT
>JAUWQP010000039.1 GCA_030611015.1 Chloroflexota bacterium
GTGCGGCTTCCTTTGATAACCTGGGGATGTTTGCCAGGCGTTTATATCCTGGCATTGAGTAATAAACGTTCATAGCACAGCCATTATAACGTCCTTTCATGACCCATGTATGTGTCACCCATCTATCTGAACTAGATCATATGGAGGATCAGTTATACCTTGACAAGTCGCTCTGCTATACTTATGATAGTAAGACAAATAAATCTAATTGGAGGTAGTGTACCATGACTGAAGGAAAAGCAGGGCAGCAATATAGTGCGGAGGAGCTACTTTCTTTCGACCGCATTAAGAGGGCTATGACAAGCAGGGTCTTGGACAGGATAGAAGAATTGTGGCAGGGGAAACAGCCCATAAGTGTTGAGCAGATGAATGAAGTGATCGCGAGTGAATGGCAGAGAGTAAAGGAGGCTGTAAGGTCGTCACCAGCAGCACGGGAAGCTTTCCGTAAGTATTTGGAACGCACCGTCGCTGAACAAATAGGAAAGTTGATGAAAGAGGATAAAGCTGAACTAGAATCATTAGGAGTTGTAGAGAAGAGTCTATAAATTGGTTTCACAAGATAGAGCTGATTCAGGCAAACAGGTCAAGCAAGACCGGGATATAGGGCAGTTAATTAAGCGCCTTGATATGTTAGATGAGAGGCTGGATAATATGGATTCTATAGTAACATCGCTCGTAGAAAGGGTGATGGCAAGACCTCTTGTTGTGGAAGTAACCTGCCCTAATTGTGGTCAAACTGTACAGATCAATGTCACCAGCGGTGTAAGGCTGCGAGGTAAAGAATAGCCATAGCAAGCATCGTATTTTATCAATGTTTAATCTCTAAGCCGCCCAATGATAAGTAACCTTCTATTTCTGCCATATTATCAAAGATTTGCCGTGTTCAGCTATGTTTGATACAATCGCCAAACGGGCGGTTAGCTCAGTGGTTAGAGCGCTGCGTTGACATCGCAGAGGTCACTGGTTCAAGTCCAGTACCGCCCATTTTTGATGAAATTGTGTTTGATTCCTAGCTCTATAATGGAAAGTTCGAGATGAAATCGAAAAACAAGGATGAGCAACTGGGACGGATGCGCCACTCCGCATCTCATGTCATGGCTGAGGCAGTACAATATCTTTTTCCCGGGGCTAAATTTGGCATCGGCCCGACCATTGAGAATGGCTTCTATTATGACTTTGAGCTGCCACGCCCGTTAACGCCGGAAGACTTGCCTGTAATTGAGAACAAGATGAAGGAGATTATTAGTCAGAATGTACCGTTTGTTACGGAGGAAATGAGTAAGGATGAAGCGCGTAAGCTCTTTGCCACCCAGCCTTATAAATTGGAGCTTGTCGACGAGATCCCCGACACTACTGTAACTATCTATAAACAGGGTTCTTTCACCGATTTATGTCGTGGTCCCCATCTAGCCTCTACGGGTGAGGTAAAAGCGTTTAAACTTACTCATCTAGCTGGAGCATACTGGCGTGGAGATGAGAAGCGACCTATGCTCCAAAGAATTTACGGTGTGGCTTTTGAAAGCCAACAGGAGCTTGACAATTATTTATCGTGGCAAGCTGAGGTCACTAAACGCGACCATAGGAAGCTGGGCAAAGAACTTGACCTCTTCAGTACTCACGAGGAAATTGGTCCTGGCTTAATTTGCTGGCACCCCAGAGGTGCTTTGATTCGACAAGTCATCGAGGACTTCTGGAAAGCAGAGCACATCAAGCGAGGCTATGACATCGTTTACACTCCCCACATTGCTAAGCTAGATTTGTGGAAAACTAGCGGGCATTGGGAATTCTATCAGGATTATCTGTTCCCACCGATGGAAATTGAGGGACAGCAATATCTGCTAAGGCCCATGAATTGCTTGGGACATATTTTGATTTATAAAAGCAAATTGCGCAGCTATCGTAATTTACCGCTGAGATATGCCGAATTGGGCACAGTATATAGATATGAGCGAACTGGTGTATTATATGGTCTTGCCAGGGTAAGAGGATTTACTCAAGATGATGCTCATATTTTCTGCCGACCTGATCAAGCTGAAAAGGAGATACTAGAAGTCCTGCACTTGGCACAATTTATGATGTCTAGCTTTGGCTTTGATAAATATGAGTTGTTGCTATCAACGCGCCCTGAAAAATATGCTGGCACAGTTTCAATGTGGGAGGAAGCGACGGAATCCTTGAAACATGTTCTAGAGAGACTTGATTTGCACTACGAGGTGGACCCTGGCCAGGGAGTTTTCTACGGACCTAAAATCGATATTAAACTCAAGGATGCTTTAGGGCATGTTTGGCAAGGTCCCACCATCCAGGTCGATTTCAATTTGCCACAATGCTTTGATGTTTGTTATATTGGTGAAGATGGACTGGAGCATAATGTGGTGATGATACATCGCACAGTTTTAGGTAGCATGGAGCGTTTTTTAGCTTGCCTTACAGAGCATTATGGTGGTGTCTTCCCGGTATGGTTATCTCCGGTTCAGACAACAGTCATTCCTATAGCAGATCGCCATGTTGACTATGCTCATGAGATAGCAAGCGATCTTAAAAATGAAGGCATCAGAGCCTTGGTTGACACCCGCCCTGAGAGAATGAATCTGAAAATCAGAGAGGCTCAACTGGAGAAAGTGCCGTATATGCTTATAGTCGGTGATAAAGAAATGGCTGCATCCAGCGTGTCAGTCCGTTTAAGGAGCGGCGAGGATCTGGGTATAGAAACTCTGGTAGAAGTTAAGAAGAGAATAGGGTCAGCCATAGAGACTCGGTCTTAAATACTATTCTAGGAGGTAGCAAGGGCATAATTAAAAACTTACCAATTAACGAGAGAATCAGAGCCAGAGAAGTTCGCCTCATAGGAGAAGACGGGAAACAGTTTGGCGTAGTTCCTCTGCAAAAAGCATTACAAGCTGCTCATGAGCGCGGCCTTGATTTAGTGCTGGTAGCAGCAGCGAATCCGCCAGTGTGCCGACTTCTTGATTATGGCAAATATAAATATGAGCAAGCCAGAAAGGAACGCAGAGCCAAGAGGAGCCAAAAAGTTGGCTTACTCAAAGAAGTCCGTTTAAGACCGAAGATAGAGGAACATGATTTGCAGGCAAAAATTAGAACAACGAAGAAATTATTGGAGCAGGGCAATAAAGTAAGGTTAGTGTTGAGGTTTAGAGGGCGTGAAGTTGTTTATCCTGAACTAGGTCGGAAGGTACTGCGTGAAGTAACTGAAGCCTCAAAGGAAATAGCTGTAGTAAGCAGCTCCACTAATGACCAGAGAAGTATAGCCCTGGTCTTATCCCCGGTTGCTCTCAAGAAAACTAAGGAGACAGAAACAGATGCCAAAACTTAAAACCCATAAAGGGGCAAAGAAACGCTTTCATGTAACAGGTAGCGGCAAGCTCATGCGCACTAAATGCGGCAAAAGCCACTTGAGACGAAAAAAGGCTCCTAGGACTAAGCGCCTCTATGACGAAAAGATACCTGTATCCTTGGCAGACAAGAAGAGGGTGAAGAGGCTTTTACCCTATAATATAGTATAAAGGGAGGAGAAATGCCAGATATTTTAATTCCCATTTTTTGGCATAGTCTTTGGTTGCGGGATAGCTCTACTGGCGATCTGGACTGAATATAAGAGAGACAGAGCCTTGATTGAGAAAGGGTTATACAAACCTGAAAAACCAAAGCCACTGGGCCCCCCTGATTGGAGGTTTTTAATTAGTGGCTCTATAGTGGCTGGGATAGGCTCAGCCCTCGTTGTTAGTACTTTTGTTTTCGGCATAGGCAAAGCGACTGGCATACCGAGACTTATTCTTCTATTTATTGGCATCGCATTGCTGGTAATTTATTTTGTTGCTAAAAAGAAAGCTATACTGTCCAAAAGTTAAAGGAGGAAGAACTTGCCACGAGCCAGAAGCGGAAAAGTTACCCACAGACGACACAAAAAAGTGCTTGAGCTGACTAAGGGACATCGAGCGGCCAGACACAAGCTTTATAGAGTAGCTCACGAGTCCATGCTTCATGCCTTAGATTATTCCTATCGTCATCGTCGTGAGCGGAAAGGTGACTTCAGGAAGCTATGGATTGCTCGTATTAATGCTGCAGCACGGGCTAGAGGCCTTACGTACAGTCAGTGTATGGCGGGATTGAAAAAATCAAATGTAGGAATCAACCGCAAGATGTTAGCTGAGATGGCAGTTAAGGACCCTGAAGGGTTTGCTACATTAGTAGCCTCGGTAACCGAGATTAACTCAGCTCGCTCGTAATGGCATTATGCTTGAGAATTCCTTGGATTTTGAACAGGGATAGCATTACTTGGCAGTCAATGCTAGAACAACTCAGAGATCTTCATGCACAAGCTCTCGATGAGCTAGACAAAATTGATAATTCTCGAGAGCTAGAGTTGTGGCGTATTCGTCACCTGGGGAAGAAAAGCACTTTAACTAAAATTCTACGTTCCTTGGCTACTTTGCCCCTGGAAGAACGGCCAAGGATAGGCACCCAGGCTAACGAAATTAAGAAAGCTTTAGAGTCAAGCCTGGAAGAGAAGGAAAAACTACTACAGGAAGCCCTTTTGACTTATCCTCTGAAATCCCTGAGATTAGATGTTACCTTGCCTGGTCGGCCTCTCCCGACAGGTCATCTTCACCCCACCACTCAAATACTTAACGAAATTTGTGATGTTTTCAAAAACATGGGCTTCCAAGTAATTGAAGGACCCGACGTGGAGTGGGATTACTACAACTTTGAATCCCTGAATATTCCTCAGCATCATCCGGCGCGGGATATGTTTGCTACCCTATGGATAGATGCAGATGCGGGAGGCAAAGCTAGACTTCTGCGCACCCACACTTCCCCAATGCAGATTAGGATGATGGAGAGAGAACGTCCACCAATAAGAGCCATAGTGCCGGGGCGAGCTTATAGGTATGAAGCGACTGATGCTACTCACGAATCGATGTTTTATCAAGTTGAAGGTTTAGCTGTGGACAAGGGTATCACCTTGGCTGATTTAAAAGGCACTTTGTTTGACTTTTGCCGCTGCCTTTTTGGTGAGGAAAGGAAAGTACGCTTCCGTTGCGATTATTTTCCTTTTGTGGAACCTGGGGTGGAGGTGTCCATCGGATGTTCAGGTTGCGATGGAGCTGGCTGTCGGCTGTGTGGCTACAGCGGCTGGATTGAAATACTAGGGGCAGGGATGGTGCATCCCGACGTCTTGGCACGCGTCGATATCGACCCCGAGCTTTACAGTGGTTTTGCCTTCGGCTTGGGAGTTGAGCGTATACCTATGCTGCGTTATGGTATTGATGACATCCGCCTTTTTTATAGCAATGACTTTAGATTTCTGAGGCAGTTCTAAATTTTAAGGTAACAACATGAAAGCTTCTCTCAAATGGCTCGGGGATTATGCTGACATAAAGCTCACCCCCAAAGAATTAGCTGAAAGGCTAACCATGGCTGGCCTGGAGGTCAAAGCCATACAGACCATGGGCGACACCTGGGATAAGGTTGTGATAGGGGAGGTGATAGCTGTAAATCCTCATCCTAATGCTGACCGCCTTAAGTTGGCCACAGTTGACCTTGGCACTGAGCAAATCACCGTAGTTTGTGGTGCCCCCAATATCGGAGTTGGTCAGAGAGTGCCTTTTGCCCATATAGGAGCCCGGCTTATAAATGACTACACTGGAGAAGCTATGTCTCTAAAACCGGCTAAAATTCGCGGCGTAGTTTCCGCGGGCATGGTTTGCTCCGAGAAGGAACTGGGAATTTCTGATAATCACGAAGATATTTTGGTATTGACGCCAGAGGCGCCCATAGGTGTGGCCCTCGCTGTTTACCTGGGCGATATAATTTTTGACTTAGACGTAACACCCAACCGCCCGGATTGCTTATCTGCAATTGGCATTGCCCGGGAAATTGCTGCCTTAACTGGCGAACCACTTCGTTTGCCTGAAATTCATTATGAAGAATCAGAAAAGCCGATAGGCTCCTTCGCCTCCGTTGACATAGTCGAGCCAAACCTATGCCCCAGATATTGTGCTAGTCTGATTACCGGAATTAAGATAGCCCCCTCCCCAAGTTGGCTGCAGCAGCGCCTGAATAGCTGTGGCATGCGTCCCATTAACAACGTGGTTGATACTACTAATTATGTGATGCTGGAATATGGGCAGCCTCTGCACGCTTTTGATTATCGTAAGCTCAAGGGCGGACAAATTATCGTTCGCAGGGCAAAAAACGGTGAAACTATAACTACCTTGGATGGCACAGAGCGCGCTCTTAATCCGGACATATTGGTTATTGCCGATAAGGAAGAGGCCGTCGCTGTGGCTGGAATCATGGGTGGCGCAGATTCGGAAGTTGCAGACAAAACTGACACTATCCTCCTGGAGTCAGCGAATTTTGACCAAGCCACCATTCGTCGAGGCTGTGGTTATCTTCAACTTCAGAGCGAGGCCTCGGTGCGTTTTGATAAGGAACTTAATAGCGAGCTTCCGCTGCTACCCTTGAAACGGGCAACCCAACTGCTACTGGAGCTAGCCGGCGGCAGAGCAGCCAGGGGTGTAATTGATGTTTATCCTGGAAAATCAGCACCAAAACTTATATCGCTCCCCACCCGGGAAGTGGAGCGCCTTTCAGGTTTGAAAGTCAATATTAATGAAATTCTTAAGGTATTAAAAGCTCTGGGCTTTGAGTGCCAGGAGAACAATTCAGGTTCGCAGATTTCGGTGTCTGTGCCTTATTGGCGCAGTGACATTAAATGCTCAGCCGACCTCGTGGAGGAAATAGTCCGCATCATTGGTTATGAAAAAATCCCAATCAGCAGGCTTAGCTCTCCGTTGCCTCCACAAAAATCAAAATTATCACCAGCAGCCCAGCAAAGCAATCTCAAAGATAAACTACGCAATATTCTGACCGGCTTTGGCTTTCAAGAGATATTAACTTATTCTTTAGTCAGCTTAGAAAAGTTGCAGAAGCTTTCCCCAAAGCTTGAACTGAAAGTCCAACCGTTAAAGGTGGCTAACCCTATGACCAGGGAACAGGAATTCTTGCGTACCAGTTTACGGGTTGGCCTGCTGTCCACGTTGGCACATAACCAAAAATTTGAGCCAGCAGGCATAAGGCTCTTTGAAATTGGCAAGGTATTCTTGCCGCATAACCCTCCTGTCATTGCGACCGAAGCGAAGCAATCTCAAGTGGAAAGAGAGCTGCCCCAAGAAAAAGATATGCTCTGTGCTGCACTCAGCGGCCCAAGACTGGAATTGTCCTGGCATACTGACAAAGAGATGCTCGATTTCTTTGACGCCAAAGGGGTAGTGGAAAATAACTTGAACCAGTTGGGGCTGAAAGCGAGTTTTGAGAATAGCGATGATGAAGGTCTATTCCCAAGAAAAGGTACTAATATAATCGTTGATAATGACCTGATAGGCATTCTTGGTGAGCTACATCCTAAAGTGGTACAAGCCTTTGAACTTTTGGGCGTTACTTATCTCATAGAAATTGACCTAGAGAAACTGTTGACCAAGCTTACCGGGAAAAAGAAATATCAACCCATCCCACGGTTTCCCAGTGTAACCCGTGACATCGCCTTAGTAGTGGACGAACAGGTAAGTTATCGAAGAGCGGAAGAAATAGCTCAAGGCTTTCCGCTGGTAACGCAGACAACTCTCTTTGACCTCTATCGGGGTGAGCAAATACCCGAGGGCAAGAAATCTTTTGCCATAAAGATTATCTATCAATCACCCAGCTATACCTTGACCGACGAGGAAGTTGACCAAACCCAAGAACAGATGCTCGCTAGGCTATATCAGGAACTGGGCGCCAATTTGCGGGACTGAGCTAGCCAGGGAAAGGCAAAAACCTATATTTATATCTAGCTATAGCTTGCTTTACCTTTGGGTATTTTGATGTGCCTTGCTGCTTGACTATAGCAGTGAGCTAAAGTCGATTAAGATTGAAAGCTTACGGTCTCGTCTAGAATCTTCTTCACCTGTACCGCCAAGTTATCCAAAGGCAAAAGCCGGGCTTCTTTCTCCATGCGCCACTTTGCCTCTACGCTCTGGTTTTTTAAGGTGCGTGGGGACAATGTCAAGCGCAGTGGTATTCCCAGGAGGTCAGCATCGTTGAATTTAACGCCCGGAGACTCGTCACGGTCATCGAAGAGCACTTCGATGCTTTCTTTTTGCAATTCTTGATAAATCTTTTCCGCCGTAGGGAGGACTGCCGACTTGTCCAAATGTAGAGGACAAAGATAGACTTGATAAGGGGCTACGGAGAGCGGCCAGATAATGCCTTTGTCATCGTGGCTTTGTTCTACTATTGCTGCCAACAATCGCCCCAGTCCAATGCCATAGCTGCCCATAACAATAGGTTGGGATTTGCCATCATTATCTAAGAAAGATGCTCCGAATCTCTCACTAATGAAGGTGCCCAACTTAAATACGTGCCCCACTTCAATGCCCCGAGCCGAGGATAATTTGCCTCGACACCTGGGGCAGCTATCTCCAGACCGAGTCAGGGCGATATCAACCATTAGGTCAACATGAAAATCCCTGGGGTAATTGGCATTCCTGAGGTGATACCCTGGCTTATTAGCACCAACAATGAAGTTAAAGCCTGAGGTTAGGGAATCATCAGCCACGACTTTGACTCCCTTGACACCTATGGGTGAAGCGAAACCAGCTACAAGTCCAGCTTCATTTACTTCGCCTTCCGTAGCCAGGCGAATCTCAGAGCACTTCAGGGCATTTCTTAACTTTGTTTCGTTGACTTCCAGATCGCCCCGAATGATAGCGAAGATAAATTCTCCATCGGCAAAATAAAACACCGCCTTGAGTGTTTGACTTGTCGGCACACCAACAAAACCAGCGACCTCCTGTATGGTTTTCGCCTCCGGCGTGGCTATCTCCTCCAAAGAAAGGAGATTATTCGGTTCGCTAGGAATGACGGGTTCGGCGTTTTTGTCGAATTGAGCCTTCTCTGCATTAGCAGCATAGCCACAATTGGAACAATAAATGACCCCGTCTTCGCCAGTCTCTGTGATAACTATAAATTCGTGGGAATCCTTGCCGCCTATGGCGCCGCTATCAGCCTCTACCACCAACGTGGGCAAGCTGAGGCGGGCATAGATATTCGTGTAAGCCTGACTCATCTTCTGGTAACTTTCATCCAGACCAGCCTCGTCGGCATCAAAGCTGTAAAGGTCCTTCATGATAAACTCACGGACTCTCAATAAGCCACCGCGAGGTCGAGGCTCATCGCGGAGCTTGGTCTGTATTTGATAGAGAAGCAAGGGAAGCTCCCGGTAGCTTTGCACGTAGCGGTGGACAAGGTCGGTAATAACTTCTTCATGGGTGGGTCCCAGAGCTAGTGTATGCTCCTTGCGGTCGGTCAAAGTAAATAGGGATTTACCGAAGGAAACATACCTGCCTGATTGCTGCCATAATTCAAAGGGCTGCAGCACGGGCAGCATCAATTCCTGGCCGCCAGCCTTATCCATTTCCTCTCTGATTACATTTTCTATCTTTTTGAGCACTCGCCATCCCATAGGCAAGTAACAGTAAATTCCGGCAGCCTCCTGGGCAATCATACCCGCTCGAAGCAGTAGCTGATGGCTTACGCTCTCAGCTTCTGCTGGCGCCTGCCGTAATGTTTTGCCAAAGAGCTTAGAAAAACGCATTTGTATTCAGAAAAAGCCCGTCTTAAACAATTACTCTAAACTAAACGGTGGATATTTATCGGTTAAAAAAAGAGAGTAACCGTTCACTCTTGCCCTCCAACGAAAGTAGCCTGAGACAAAATCGAAAGCCCACTTAGGGTATCTGCCAATAAATAGAATAGCCCACCATGAAATGAAAACCACAACGCCTGCGGCTATACCGAGGAAATATAGGACAATGTACTGAGGTATAGTCATGAAGAATCGGAAAAAGGTAGTCAAACGCGAGAGCCGGTCCTTATATTCAACATTGATAGTTATAGGATATCCTTCCATTTTATTACCCTCCTTGCAAATTCTTTTATGTTCAACAATTTGAGAGCCTTCCTTACCTTATACTTTGTCAAGAGCCTAGGCAAATTTGTTTATTTCATTCATCAGAGCTTGTAGGAAATTCTGCTCGCTGACTGTGCCTACTGCCTCCCCCTTTCTAAATATAGCACCTTTGCCCTTGCCGCAGGCAATGCCCACGTCGGCATCCTTAGCCTCGCCAGGACCATTGACTACACAGCCCATAACTGCCACTTTAATAGGTTTGCTTATTTTTTCCAGGCGCTTGCTCACTGCCTCAGCCAGGGCAATGATATCAACTTCAGCCCGGCCGCAGGAAGGGCAGCTCACTAGAGTTGGACCTCGCTGACGAAGTCCCAAGCTTTTTAGGATTTCGTAAGCCACGAATACCTCTTCACAGGGATGAGCGCTGAGAGAAACGCGTATGGTATCCCCAATCCCCTGATGAAGAAGTATTCCAATGCCTATGGCGCTGCGTATGGCTCCCGTCCGGGGAAGCCCGGCCTCAGTTACGCCCAGATGCAGTGGATAGGGCATTTTATCGGTAATCATTTGATAAGCCTGAACGGTAGTGAGAACATCGAAGGCTTTAAGGGAGACCTTAATTAAATCGAAGTTCAGGCTTTCCATAAGTCTTATCTGCTCCAATGCCATGTTTACCATGCGCTCAGCCGGTGGTGCATCGGGCTGAAAATTGGCAGGTAAACTGCCGGCATTCACTCCAATACGGATAGGCACCTCTCTTTCTTTAGCAGTAGCTACCACCTTGGCAATCTGCCCTTTGTTTCCTATGTTGCCGGGGTTGATGCGGAGTCCGTCAACGCCGGATTGCAGCGCAGCCAAAGCTAATCGGTAGTCAAAATGTATATCAGCAATAATAGGTAATGAAACGCTCCTTTTTATAGTTGCTATGCTTTCAGCAGCTTCCTTGTCTGGAACTGCCACTCGCACTATCTCACAGCCGCAATCCTCTAGCTCTTTAATCTGGTTTATAGTAGCAGGGATATCACGGGTATCGGTCTTGGCCATAGACTGCACCACGATGGGGGCATCGCCGCCAACGGTTACTTTGCCAATTCTCAAGGGTTTGCAGATTCGACGTGTCATAGTCCAAAACCCCCGCCGCTAATTAGACGCCAGATGTCGCTAAAGGTTACTAAAATCACAAGTGCAATTAAGAAAGCAGTACCGATAGTATAAGCCAGGCGCATTGTTCGAGGGGAGAGACGTTTCCCACGCCTACACCCTTCGATGAACGCCACCAGCATGCCTCCTCCATCCAAGGGAGGGATGGGGAGGAGATTAAATATGCCGATACCAAGGCTAATTATACTGGCCATAAATAGTATGTTGCTGAAGCCAGAGGAGCTCACTACCTCCACCACTAATTGACCAGCACCTATTGGCCCCACCAGTGCTTTATCGGGAGATTTTATGATTTGAGGGATAGCCTCTATTATAAGCACAGGCATATAAATGATATACCTAGCCCCCAGATAAACTGCCCTCCACACAGGAAGTCGCTCTTGTTCGATATGAGTCCCGTCTACCCAACGTAGCTCTACACCGGGCACGGTTTGGTAGCCGACATTGGTCAAAGAGAGTGAAGTCTCTTTCCCGTCTCGGAGCAAAACCAGCTTTATTTCTTCACCTTCCTCAACGGAGCGCAAGGCATCAGATATACTCTCATCATTGTATACAACCTGTCCATTGATGCTCAGGATGGTATCACCGGGTCTGACGATTTCGTACGCTGGCGAGCTTTCCCCCACGTTGCTCACAATATTCCACCAAAGCCAGACGCCGATTTTTAGCTGTTGCGATTCTGGGTCGAGTTCTGGCTTCAAGGTGATTTGTTCTTCTTGCCCGTTCCTTAGCAAAAGCAAGGTTATGTCTACCCCTTCTTCGACTGAATTTACTATATTCTGCACGTCCCCCCGCCCACGAACAGGTTGTCCTTCTATCTCCAGAATTATATCCCCGGGCTCGATGCCTGCTTCTTCCGCAGGAGAATTCTCTGCTACAGAATGCACCATGAGTCCATTGCTGGCAACCGTACTTATGGGTAACGCAAGGAAAGCACTGAGGAGAACAAAGGCCAAAAAGATGTTGACCAGCGGACCGGCAGCATAGATTCCTAACCTGGTCCATGGTCCTTTGCCACCCAGGCTTCGAGGTACTGTGGGGTCATTTTCCCCAGCAGCCTTAACAAAGGCTCCCACAGGTATGGCATTAACCGAGTATATTGTCTCGCCTCGTTTAATACCAAAAAGTCGTGGGGGAATACCTATGCCGAACTCTTCCACCTTCACTCCGGCACGCTTGGCCACGATAAAATGCCCCAATTCGTGGAGGCAAATTGCCACGAACAGAGCTACTATGAAAAGAATAATGATTACAGCAACGCTCATCTCTTATCTCTCTATCCCGGGATTGATTCTTCGCTCAGGCTCCGGCGAGTGACCAAGGTAACAATGTGCAGCGTATTCCCTTGCCCAGCCATCAGCAGCCAGTATTTCCTCTAAGGATGGCTGGGGGGTATTCCGATGTTGCTCCAGCGTTTTTTGTACAATTTTGGCTATATCGGTAAAACTTATTCTACGGCTGAGAAAAAGCTCTACAGCCACCTCATCCGCGGCGCAAAGCGCCGCCGGGTAAGTTCCTCCTGATTTGCCAGCATCCATTGCCAGTTTGAGACAGGGAAATTTCTCATAGTCCACAGGTTCAAAGTTCAGAGACTGGATTTTATCCCAATCAAGGCGAGGTAGTTCTGGATTAGACCACCTACGGGGATAAGAAAGAGCATATTGAATGGGCAGTCGCATATCAGGCCAGCCGAGCTGAGCTTTCAGAGAACTATCCATAAACTCTACCATGGAATGAATGATAGACTGGGGATGAATTAATATTTCAATACTATCAAAGGGAAATGAGAAAAGCCAGTGAGCTTCTATGACCTCTAATCCCTTATTCATAAGGGTTGCTGAATCTATGGTTACCTTCCTTCCCATCTTCCATACAGGGTGCTGAAGGGCTTGCTCGGGAGTTATCTCAGCCAATTGTGACTGGGAATAGTGGTAAAAAGGCCCACCAGAGGCAGTGAGGAAAAGCCTCTGCGGTTTATTTTCTTCCCCCTGCAAACATTGCCAGATGGCACTATGCTCACTATCAATAGGCAGGATTTGAGCTTGATGAAGGCCTGCTTCACGAACAATAATTTCACCGGCTATCACCACTACCTCCTTGCTAGCCAGGGCAATCGTCTTGCCTGCCTGTAAAGCCGCTAGAGTAGGGCTTAGTCCTGCCTTACCCGCAGTGGCCACGATAACGAAGTCGACTTCGGGGTGACTGGCTATTTCTTCTGCGGACAAAAATTCCCCGCCGTAACTAATGGCAGGCTTGACCGAGGAACAAAACATTTTGGGCTGGAATTCCCTGATTTGTCTTTCCAGAAGCTCAAGATTTTTGTTCCCTGTCAGAGCTACTACTTTTAATTCGTCAGGCAGGGCACGGATTACATCCAGTGCCTGCCGCCCTATGGAGCCTGTCGAGCCCAGGATAGCTATTTTTTTCACATCACCACCCATATTACATAATAATATGCTACTGCCCCGACGAAGATGAGGCTATCGAAGCGGTCAAGGATACCACCATGTCCCGGTAGCAAATTGCCTGATTCTTTTGCTCCCGTATTACGCTTGAGCAATGATTCAACCAAATCACCAAGCTGAGCAAAGATGCTGACAAGAAAGCCCAGGAGTACAATTTGCCAATATTTAAAAACAAAAGGAGACCCCAGCTTAAGAGAAATGAGGTTAAGAACCGTCGCTATTACAATCGCCCCCAGAATGGCACATGTTAAGCCTCCAATCGCTCCTTCCCAAGTTTTAGACGGGCTTATGGCAGGAGCCAGCTTATGCCTGCCTCTGGCCCGGCCGATAAAAAAAGCACCCGTATCGTTGGCAAATGTAGTCAACATGGCCAAATAAACCCAATTTCGACCATACTCCGGGCTATTTTCTAAACCGCGTAAACTCAGCCAGTAGCTGAGCATCCAACCTACATAGAGGGCACCCACTATTGTCCACGCCCAGTTGTGGAATGCCTTTTCTCTTGATGGACTGCGTAATAGCCAAACCAATGAAATCAACATAGTAGCCGTGATAACTAGGGATAAAACATCAGGGCTCCTGCTAAGATAATGAGGGCTTAAGACAAGTGCCAGCGCCCATAGTAAGCCCAGATAAAGCAAAGGCTCTCTCCTGTCAAAATTGACCATTCGATAGAACTCATATGTGCCGCCTAATGCTGCTGCAGCTATAAGAATAGTAAACCAGGGGGCACCAAACCAGATGGTAAGAACAAGGAGGGGTACGCCAACAGCGGCAGTAGTGACTCTTTGTTTGAGCATAGCTCTATTTTAACAGCTTTTAAGCCGCTGTAGGCTTGCTAGTATCTAGTCTCACAAGTGGGTTGCATCAGACCAGCGTCATGTCGGATATGTTGCCCTGAGCGATAGCGCCAGCTCTCTAAATTCTTTGCTATCTCTCAAAATGGTAGCTTTCGTGAAAGTTATGTACGATATAGCGTACTAGCTGAGCTAGATATTAGTGGCGGGCTTTTCTGCCGCCTTCTTAAAAACTTCTCTGGATGCAAGTCCAATGGCGATAACAAACACTATAAGCAAGACTATTGCTAACGTCCAGGGAAAACCTCCAACAGGACTGGTAATCGCCACCATTGGCCCATTTACGACGCCCATCCCAATCAGGGTAGCCCACCATGCCCATCTTTCAGCTTTCCTTAAACCGTAGTGAATGATGGCTATCGACAATACTCCCACGCCGATAAAGAGCGTTCCCGCAAGTCTAACGAAAATTCCTGCCAGAGTTGCCAACTTAGAGTTGTCTTCACCAAGTTCTTCCATGGTCATGCCAATAAATACCTCATGGTACTCCATAAGCGTGCCTCTGGCGATGTAAACAATACCTATGATGACAGAAAATAATGCCACAATAATAAGGATTATCGAAGTTGCTTTTAACATGGTCAACCTCCTCGTATTATATGTTTGGAAGAATCTCCAGGTCTTTCACAAGAAGGGAAGGCCCTGAGGTAATTATTGTTGCCAGGTCGGCTTGGCCAGCGCTACTTCCTCCTTAGTTGTATCTCTAACGGTTAGTGCGAGCCTTTTTGTCGGATACCAATGAGGCGGGAGAATTATATTTCTCGTATTTCTCTCTCCTTGCTCTGTCCCAATTCACTTACCCTATCCACACAAGCATCTGTAAGCTGGTCGATTTTCTTAGTATTATTTTTAAGTTCATCTTCCGATATTTCTTTATTTTTCTCCATCGATCTTAGTTTCTCGATGCCACCTCTCCTTATATTGCGTATAGCAATCCGCCGTTCCTCTACCCTCTTAGACACTAGCTTGACCAATTCATTACGCCGTTCTTCACTGAGGGATGGAATGACCACCCGAATTACATTACCATCATTCATAGGGTTAAGGCCGATGTTGGCTGTAAGGATGGCTCTTTCAATATCGCGCAACGATGTACGATCCCAGGGTTGAATAATAATTAAATTAGCCTCAGGTATGGACATGGTAGCAAGTTGATATAGCGAGACAGGAGAGCCATGATAGTCAACCACGATGTTGTCAAGCAGAGCTGGAGTAGCACGCCCGGCCCGGATGGTAGCTAATTCTCTAGCTAAGCCATCTGCGGCCTTCTGCATCCTGGAGTTCAGTTCAGTGAGTAATTCATCCAACATGGCTTAGTGGTCAACACCAAGCTCGAACCTGGCAAATCTGCGTACTTTTATATTCTCACCTACTTTAGCAACTGTTTCGGTAATAACTTCCTTAACGGTTTTGACAGGTTCTCTAATAAAGGGTTGACTAAGAAGACAAACTACTTGCGGGTCCATTTCTGCTTCCGGTGACATCTCTTCACTAATGATAAATTGTGGAGATGTAGCAGCTACCTGCATAGCCAGGTCGCGAGCGAGTTCTCTAAATTCAGCGGTGCGGGCTACAAAATCGGTTTCACAGTTTAACTCCACCAATGTTCCTATGCGCTTGGTATGATGAATATAAGCTTCGATTATGCCTTCGGTTGCAACCAAATCCTTCTTCTTTTCAGCAATTGCTTCCCCACGCTGTTTCAAGAGTTCTATTGCCTTTTCCATATCACCATCTACCTCTAACAAAACCTTATTGCAGTCCAGTATACCTGCATTAGTTCTATTCCTTAACTCCTTTACTACTTGAATTGAGATTTTCATCTAGATGCGATTTCCCCTTCCGTTTCCTTTGGCTTCTCTGGTTCATCTGGCTTCTTTGGTTTCTTTGGTTCCTCTGGTTCCTTTAGCTCCTTTGGCTCCTCTGATTCACCTGGCTCCCCCGGCTCAAAGGTATAAGAACCTAGAATTTCAATGGCTTCTTCGTGTTCTTCTTCAGCAACTAATTTGGCAGCTCCTGGCTCTCCAGAAAACGCCTCAGTTTTACCCTCGATTATAGCATCAGCTATTTTGCTACAAATCAATTTAATCGCCTTAATAGCATCATCATTAGCGGGAATAGGATGGTCGATGCCATCAGGGTTACAATTAGTATCCACAATAGCAATTACAGGTATGGCCAATTTTTTTGCTTCAGTAAGGGCAATCTTATCTTTAATAGGATCAGCAATAAAGAGGGCTCTAGGAAGGGTAGTCATTTCCTTAAACCCTCCCATTTGAGTATTCAGGTGAAAAATTTCCTTTTCTATCTTCACCCGTTCTTTCTTGGGTAAGAGGTCGAGTTCACCTTTATCTCTTTTATTCTCTAAACGAACTAAGTGATCGATCCGAGCTTGTATGACAGCAAAGTTAGTTAACATACCACCTAGCCACCTTTGATTAACATAGCTCATACCACATCTTGTGGCCTCTTCTTCTATGGTTTGCTGCGCCTGCTTCTTGGTGCCGACAAAAAGAATGTTTTGCCCTCGAGCTGCTAAATCCTGGACAAAAGTGCAGGCCTTTTCTAACATGGTAACTGTCTGCTCTAAATCAATGATGTGAATGCTATTGCGCTGGGTAAAAATATATTTCTTTGCCTTGGGATGCCAGTAACTGGTGTGATGACCAAAATGGGCACCCGCTTCCAGTAACTGTTTTAATAAAGTATTATTTATCATGTCTATAATTCCAGATGATATTTATCAGCAAAATCGGTATAATGTAACATGATTGATTTGGGTAATGCAACAGGACAACTGTTCCAATTGCCCCGAAATAATCATTAGTCTTCAAAAGTAAGTCTGGCCAAGATTTTAGTGTTCAATCGCTGATTTCGAGAATTGTCTCCTAGTTGACATTGCATTTGCCCCTATTTATACTATTGAGCCAAAATTGAGGTGAAAGTTGCCCGAGTAGCTCAATGGTAGAGCAACCGACTTGTAATCGGTAGGTTAGTGGGTTCGAATCCCCTCTCGGGCTGGGTTTTTCAGATATCCTATGATAAGATTATACCAAGGAGGGGTGCCAGAGTGGTTAATCGGAGCAGACTGTAAATCTGTTGCCCGTAAGGGCTACGTGGGTTCAAATCCTACCCCCTCCATTTATGAAGCGAAGGAGGCCCACATAGCTCAGTTGGTA
>JAUWQP010000043.1 GCA_030611015.1 Chloroflexota bacterium
GTCGGACCAATTTTACGATGTCATCATAGTAGGGGCGGGGCCAGCCGGAAGCTACATAGCTTGTGAACTAGCTTCATCAGGTCACGATGTCGCTGTTTTTGAAGAAAAAAGTGCGCCAGGACTTAATGCTTGTTGCACAGGAATAATCAGCACCGAATGTTTCCAGTCCTTGGACTGCGGCACAGATGTTATATTTACGTAGGTAAACTCAGCCAAGTTTTTCTCCCCTTCAGGAAGATGTTTAAAATTGCAAACTGAAAATGTTCAGGCTTACGTTGTCAATCGGCTTTTACTTGATAAAGCGATAACCTCTAAAGCTCAATCCCAGGGGGCACAATATTTCTTCTCTTCCCCGGTCATCGACATTATTCCCGGGAAGGATAGCATACAAGCTGAAACCTTGTGCTTCGGAGCCAGGGAAATATTCAGCGCTAGAGCTGTGGTCCTGGCCAACGGGTTCAAGCCCAAGCTGCCCCGGAAGCTAGGTCTGGGCGAAATCAAGAATTTCCTGGTTGGTGCTCAGGCCGAAGTCGAAGCAGAAAACATGTATGACCCTGAAGTATATTTTGGGCAGGAAATAGCACCTGGTGCATTTGCCTGGCTTGTCCCGAGTCATGTCGGGACTGCAGCAAATAAAGCATACGTTGGCCTTTTAGCAACATCTCAGGCCAGATTATATTTGCAAAAATTCCTTAATAATCTCTTTGACCAGGGTAGAATAACAAGTCGGGAGGTAGAAATCGGGCAAAAGGCTATCCCCGTAGGAACTTTAACTCGCAGCTACGGAGACAGGGTACTGGTTATTGGAGATGCTGCCGGGCAGGTAAAGCCAACCACCGGTGGAGGAATATACTTCGGGCATCTTGGTGCGAAGATAGCAGCTGAAGTGCTTGATGAGGCTCTCAGCAGTGATAACTTAACCGCTGCCCAGCTTTCACGCTACCAAAAGCAATGGAAGGCAAAAATGGGCAAAGAACTCTCCCGTGGCTACAGGGCCAGACAGGCCTATATCAAACTAAGCGACAGACAGATCGAGGGAATATTCAGCATACTGGGCTCTAGCGGCATGGCTGAGGCCTTGCTCAAGTCGGGCGATTTTTCCTTCGACTGGCACAGCAGATTAATTCTGGCTGGCCTGAAACGTAACTCCACCTATCCCTTACTGAAAATCAAGCAGCTCGTTTCTCGCGAGGCTACCTTATGACTCAAACAAATTATCCTCCCCAGCACGTAGCCATTATCATGGATGGCAATGGGCGATGGGCAAGGAAACGTGTGTTGCCCAGGCTTGCCGGACATAAAGCTGGCGGTGAGAACATCCATACGGTGGCGAAGATTTTTGCCGGCTACGGAATAAAATACCTGACCCTTTATGCATTCTCTACCGAGAACTGGAATCGTCCCAGGGCAGAGGTCTCCGGCTTGCTGAACCTTCTGGCTAGGAAGATTGGCCAGGAAACTCAGGCTTTTTATAAAGAAAACATCCGGCTGGTACACCTGGGCAGGCGGGATAGGTTATCTCAGAAACTGAAAGAAAAGGTGCAGGCGGCAGTTGCACTCACCAAAAATAATGCCGGGCTTACGCTTTGCCTCGCCTTCGATTATGGTGGGCGCGACGAAATTGTCCAGGCAACCAGACATATTGCCAGCGCCGGTATTCCCGGTGACAATATATATGAGTCTACGTTGGCTCAGTATCTATACAGCCCTGACATCCCCGACCCGGACCTGATCATACGCACGGGCGGTGAGAGCCGCCTCAGCAATTTTCTCCTCTGGCAGGCTGCCTACAGCGAACTTTACTTCACCCCGATATTATGGCCTGATTTTGGTCTTAAAGAAGTTGATGAAGCACTTTCTGAGTATAAACGCCGCCAGCGCCGTTTCGGCAAAATATGAGGCTTTTGGCAACTCAACTTCTGTCCACACTAAGCTGATAGGAAGCCTCCGTCGACAGGTATCAGCGCTCCGTGAACATAGCTGGACAAATCGCGGGCCAGGACCACAGCAATACGAGCTACTTCGTCCGGCAGCCCGCCTCTTTTGAGGGGCAGCCTGGTGCTAAACACTACGCCGGTTCTAAGCAGGCTCAGCCGGAGCTGGGTGACTTCTCTGGCCACAGCCTTTGTTCCCGGAGTTATTATTCCGCTGGTAATGATTGCATTTATTCTGAAATGGTTTTGCCATATTCCTTGGCCAGAGCTCTAGTCAGGGCAATGACCCCCGCCTTGCTGACGCTATAGGGAGCCATACATTCTACGAAAGGCAATATTGCCTCGATAGAGCCAATATTGACGATGGACTCCACCTCTCTTGAATCGGTGTTTCGCAAAGAAGCTAGAAAGCTAGAGAGAGGGTCTTCGAGAAGGTTTTACCCTTTGGCCTTGAGTGGGCCTAACTGTACGATAGACAGAACTTTTAGTTTGGAATTTGCCCTTTAGTCAGTTAAGCACTGAAACGACTGCACGTTTCAGGTTAATGTGCAATTCCACCTCCGAGTATTCTGTAGTATTAGCGCAACCGCCTGGGTTCTAGTAATTGACAGTCATGTCTCTAGCTCGAATGTTGCGTACTCAATCCTGAGGTGCAAGAAACCGCGCGATGATTTTAGCCACATCCTCGATGTCCTGCAGATAGACAAATTCTTCCTTACCATGTATATTGCACTCCGGACGTATCACACCGAGGGCAAATGCTCTACCTCCCCAGGTGGCAACAATGTGGTCTAAGTCCCCTGAACCCATCTCGCCAAACTTGTTACCTTCACCGATAGTGTCACCGATAATACCCGCCAGCTCATCTACGATAGGATCATTACTGGGAGGTACAGTTGGGATGCCAAAAACACGCTCAAGTTGCCAGGTAACACCTGGAACAGAGGTAAGTGTATCAAGCAACTCTTTCCTGGCATCATCCAGATTCTCTTCAGGAATTAACCTCCTGTCTATTGATATGAGACATTCATCCGGCACGACATTGACTTTAATGCCTCCCTTTATCATATTGATATTCAACCTGCCTTCCATCCGGTCGAGCTTCGTATCGGGGTGAGTGGCGACATCAGATTTTCTCTGTTCTACTTTCTGTTTTAAGTCCAGCAGTGCCTGAATCAAAAGGCTGGCCTTCTCGATGGCGTTTTCTCCAAGATGAGCTAATCCAGAATGTACCGATCTGCCTCTAACTTTGATATCCACCTGCAGTTCCCCGAGCCCGGCTATAGAAACATATCCAAAGCTAGAATCAAGGTCGAAGAAATAAGCACCGGAAACAGGCTCTAAATATTGCCTCAGGTATTGCAACTGGCTGGCCTGGTGGAACTCTTCGTCGGTCGTGACCATCACTGAAACGTCAAAGTTAAGG
This sequence comes from Chloroflexota bacterium, assembly GCA_030611015.1. Taxonomy (GTDB): domain Bacteria; phylum Chloroflexota; class Dehalococcoidia; order GIF9; family AB-539-J10; genus RBG-13-51-36. Next base: position 3,361 of record JAUWQP010000043.1, read on the forward strand.
CGCTTCCCTTTCAGAGATTGCATAGCTAAAAGAAGGGCGACAATACTTCCCTTCGTGTCGGCAGCGCCCCGACCATAGACCTTCCCGTTTTCCACTCTAGGTTTGAAAGCATCCCAACCTTCGGCTGGAACGACATCAATATGACCGTAGAAAATCAAGCGCGGCTTACCTTTCTCACGGCGGTGACAAACAAGATTAACCCTCCCTTCTCTTCCTTCAGCATGCTCCGCAGGAATTGTGATCCTTTGCGTATCGAAGCCTAACTCTTTAAATAAGGGCTCCAGATAATCTATTGCCTTGTCGTAGTTCAAACCCGGCGGTACAGTAGTGTTAATGGAAATCAGATCTTTAAGGACTTCAAGATAGTTCACTTTTGCCTCCCTCCAGCTTGTTTGCTGCGTCTACGGCTAGATTGTATCATAAAATACGATTTCCCTGATACGGGCTGAACGATGGATTTATCCTCCTGCTAACAAAGCTCCCACGAATATGTGGACTTGCTGCCATTCTTAACCTAGCAGTTCAGCAGAAATAGCTCTTAGCACCACAAAACGCCAAAGTGATGATGATGGCTCCTCGTGTTCCGCCCTTGCCATCACCACCACTCGGACACCCAGTGTTGCTTCAGGACATGCTATTGGCCAGGCTTATTCTTACTCCACGTATGTGTATCCCGCATCCAGCAACATTTGGCGAGCCTTCGTCACGTTATACGTGTATTGGGGCAAAGCAGGGTTATGATTCGGGCTCTCGAGGTATGTCCAGGCATCGGGTATTTCTCCATACCCTCCAAGCACTATATCTACAAGGTCTTGCTTGTCTATGGCATGGGCAATAGCCTTCCTGAGAACCAAGTCCTGTAGAGGTTCATACCCCTCAGTGGAGTGAAGAATGGAGCTAATTTACTAAATTTCCCACGTAAAAAGTGGAGCTGAGGGGATTCGAACCCCTGACCTCCCCGATGCAATCGGGACGCTCTCCCTGATTATCGATTGATTCTAAGGGCTTTTTCCATATATTCGTGACTTTTCCACGATTTAATCTCTCGTTCTCTTTGTCTGGCTTTGGCTAGGGTTTGAAAAGATTCGGAATATACTAGTTTCCAAGGACGATAACTCTTTGTTGACTTGTTTTTGCCGCTGTTATGTTTAGCTATTCTACGTGCTATGTCCTTTGTAGAACCAATATAATATCGATTGCTCGATTCGCTTCGGAGGATGTACGTATAAAACACATTGACAAAAAATGGAGCTGAGGGGATTCGAACCCCTGACCTTCTCCGTGCAAGGGAGGCGCTCTCCCAATTGAGCTACAGCCCCACGGTCAACTATTGTATCAAATACTGTGTGGTAGTAAAAGCTTTATCCTTTTTAGTTTGTGGCATAGCTGCTATACTAAAAAGAGGAATATATAGATGCCGAGCATAACCTTCTTAACGGCTTTCGCCGCAGGGATTCTATCCTTTTTATCACCTTGTATTTTACCGCTGGTTCCAGTATATCTGGCCAACATAGCTGGTGCATCAGTTCTTACTCCAGCTCCTCCTGATCGAAGACATATCTTCCTCCATACCGTCAGTTTCATAGTCGGTTTCTCCCTGGTTTTCATAGCTTTAGGAGCCTCTCTTGGCTTATTAGGGGCTGCGGTGCCACAGGTAGTGTTGGAAAAGGTGGGCGGTGCGCTATTAATCACGTTCGGTATATTTCTAATAGCTGCTACCAAGGTGCCCTGGCTCAATTATGAGAAACGTCTTGACTTTACCAGGGCCAAAGGTACGGGTTATGTGAGGTCGTTGTTAATAGGGGTAATATTCTCCCTGGGCTGGATTCCCTGTGTTGGCCCAATTCTGGGGGGCATACTAGCCCTGGCAGCGAGCTCACAGACAGCATGGCAGGGAGTTTATCTTTTACTTGCTTATTGCTTAGGACTGGGGCTGCCGTTCATTGCCGTGGGCCTAGCGTTAGGAGCAGCATCCCGATACCTAAGATGGCTTAGCCGCCATGCTTTTATCACCTCCATAGTAGCCGCGGTGCTGCTTATCAGCGTAGGAATTCTGATGTTAACCGGTTACCTGGAGTATCTCATGGGGTTTATGCCAGGAGGTTATTGATATGGCCAGTAGGATGTCAAAAAAGACTTGGTTAATAGTGGCAATCTTGATTATCGCGGTTGGTTCTATAGTTGGAATCGCTCTGAGTGGTAATTCCTCCAGTCCGTCAGACGGCACATTGCCTATTATTACATGGAATGAAACAACCCTATCTACGCTAGAAGGGACTCCGGTAGTGCTTAATTTTTGGGCTAGCGTGTGTGGTCCTTGTCGTATGGAGCTGCCTTATTTGGAGGCTGTAGCCCAGGAGAGTGAAGGAGAGATAAAAGTCATAGCCATTAATGTAGGTCAAAGTGCTTCAACGGTACAAACCTTCTTCGGCGACTATGAACCAACCATGATAGTGGCACTGGATAAGAATGGGGAGGCTTTCGCGGATTACTGCCTGGCTTACAACAACACACGAGGGTATATTCCGCTTACAGTCTTCGTCGATAGCGAAGGTATAGTTCAGTACGCAAAAATTGGCGCGTTTCAAAGTGAGGCGGAGCTGTGGGATACCCTGAACGACGTTTTTGGAACTACTATTCCTTAAACTTTCTGAAGACAAGGGCTGCATTAATGCCACCAAAACCAAAGGAGTTGGAGAGGGCTATATTTACTTGTGCCTTCCTGGCTATATTAGGGGCATAGTCCAAGTCACATTCAGTGTCTGGAGTATCGCAATTCAGGGTAGGCGGTATAATGTCATCCCTGATAGTAAGAACAGTGAAAATAGCTTCCACTGCACCTGCCCCCCCCAATAAATGGCCGATCATAGATTTGTTGGAACTTATGGGCATCTTTTTACTGTGTTCTCCGAAGGCTGCCTTTATAGCCTTAGTCTCAGATATATCATTGAGGAGAGTAGATGTTCCGTGGGCATTAATATAATCAACGTCACCGGGAGAGATACCGGCATCATTCAAGGCCAGCTTAAGACACCGCGCTTGATTTTCCCAGTCAGGCTCAGTTATATGAAAGCTATCGATGTTGGAGTAGTAGCCAATAAGTTCAGCATAGATTTTAGCCTCTCTTCGCACGGCTGACTCCATTTCCTCCAGGATGATAACCCCGGCACCCTCTCCGATTACAAAACCATCACGGTCTTTGTCAAAGGGGCGGCTTGCCTTCTCGGGCTCATTATTTCTTCGAGATAGAGCCCTCATTTTATCAAAACCGGCGATGGCGATAGGCAGGATGTAAGCGTCACTCCCTCCGGCAATCATGGCATTTGCTTCGTCATATTGAATATGCCTGAAAGCATCACCAATTGAATTGTTTCCGGTGGCACAGGCAGTAACCACACACTTGCTCGGTCCCCGGGCGCCAAAAGCCATGGAGACCTCTCCCGCCGCCATGTTAGCTATAAATCCGGGAATGAAGAAAGGGGAAACCTTCTCTGGACCCTCATGGCGGAGGGCGTAAAGGTTCTTTTCATACGTGGCCATGCCGCCAGCGCATGAACCCAGCACTACTCCTACCCTGCTGGCACTACTTACATTTACAGTTAATTTGGCATCATCCATTGCCATGTGAGCGGCCACTAGTGCATACTGTATGAAGGGGTCTGTCCTTCTAATCTTTTTCTTATCCAGAAAATCTTCAGGATGAAAGTCCTTGAGCTCAGCAGCAATTTGCACTTTAAAACTGGAAGGGTCAAACTTGGTGATTCTGGCTATCCCTGATTTGCCCTGGCATAGCTTCCGCCAGGATTCCTCAACACCAACGGCTAAAGGCGTAACGGCGCCAAGCCCAGTGACTACTACTCTTCTTCTAAGTCCCCTGCTCATTTTTACTCCACGCTTATGCTCCAGTTCCGAAAAGCTTTTTAAGTCAATTTTCTATCCCCGGCAGCAGCATAAGCAGTAGGGAAAGGTATGAGTGCTTATTCCAGCAATTACTATCTTCTAGATTTTTGTTTCGATATAGTCAAGTGCATCTCGAACAGTCTGTAATTTTTCCACGTCCTCATCGGGAATTTCGATTTTGAAGGTGCCCTCCACTGCCGAGATCAATTCAATAATATCCAGACTGTCAGCATTAAAATCATCAGCAAATGACGCCTCCGGGACCACTTTTGCTTCATCAACATCCAACAGCTCCACGACCAACTTTTTTAACTGTTCAAAGGTTTCGTTCTCACTCATTTTGTTGTCCCCTTTCTGGCGCTAATTCTTTAATCCCCATTTGAATCATGGTCATGCTGCCTCAGGTATTTCTGGTTGGTTTGCCAGTCATGATAGATCATTCGGTGTCAAATAGTACCAAGACCTGTGTAATAGTCTAGTTTCCTCCAGACTCTAACTTCTACTATATTATCTCTCACACTGTCAACATCAATTCCAAGCTCCCCGGGCAGGATTCGAACCTGCAACCAAGCGGTTAACAGCCGCCCACTCTACCATTGAGCTCCCGGGGAACGAATGCCTTAGCGCAACTGCTCAAATTCGCCAGGCTGATTTTGGCATTTTTTAGGGTTTTTCTCAAGATGCCTTTTCCTGAGTCTCTTTGATGTAACCGTCATCGCTAGGCAAATTCGGTTGCTGGGCAGCCTGCATTGCTAGCTCATCGCAGCGTATATTTTCAGGGGTTCCGGCATGCCCCTTAACCCAGCTAAACTGTACCTCATGATAATCGCATAGTTGCAAGAGCCTCTCCCAGAGGTCGGGATTCAACGCCTTTTCCCGTTTATTGCGCTTCCACCCCTTTGCCCGCCATCTCTGAACCCATCCTCTGGACATCGCCTTGACTAAGTACTCGGAATCGCTATACAACATCACCGCGCATTTATCTTTTAGAGCCTCTAATCCGACAATCGCAGCCATTATTTCCATTCGGTTATTGGTAGTTCTGCGATAGCCCCCTGATAGCTCTTTTTTGTGACCCTGATAGAAGAGTATTGCTCCATACCCACCGGGGCCAGGATTTCCAAGGCATGCGCCATCGGTATATATAGTCACGTTCTTAACTTTTTCCATGACAGTTTTTGTTTTGACATCAAGTCTTTCACCCTGATAAGGCCGCACTTTCCGGCACAGTGGGACGAGGTTCCTCGAGATTTTAACTGCCTCCTGCTTCAGCTTGGTTTCCCTTACTCGAACGAAAAACTTGCCAGCGCTTTGGTATTTCCTCTTTTAGTTGGCTGCCGGGCCAGGATTCGAACCTGGGCTAAAGGATCCAAAGTCCTCTGTGCTACCTCTACACAACCCGGCACTGACACCCGCTTAAATTTTTAACCCTTGGTGCCGAAGGTCGGACTCGAACCGACACGGGGGTTGCCCCCCAACAGTTTTTGAGACTGTCGCGTCTACCATTCCGCCACTTCGGCGTACTTACCAGGGAAGCTTCGATTCCCTTTAAGTATTCTTACTGACCTCTCCTTTGCCAGGAGGCATTCTACTGCAACCCTGGTTCCACCCTGCAGTCTCATAGTTGGTGCCGAGGAGCGGAGTCGAACCGCTGACACGCGGATTTTCAGTCCGCTGCTCTACCACCTGAGCTACCCCGGCAGCAAGGATATTGTAGGTTTTCCCCATTCTAGTGTCAAGCGAATGTATTCGCACCTGTTTAACCGCCGCTCTGAACAAGAGGAGTACTAAACCATCCCACGAAAAGCTTGTGATTTTCGTAGGACCGTCGTTAATTTAAAATCCAATTTAGTGGGGGTCCTCAAAAGTTGCCAGGCTTTTTGGAGTTGATTTAGGTTGGGGCACCAGGTTTGACCAGTGGGATGTGAGCGGCACAAAGGGGACACTCTTGAGGTGAATAGACTGTAGTGGGAGCACGAAGGCAACTGAAGAGGGGCAGGTTGAAGCCTAAATCTTCCTCACTGCGGTCAACAAGCACTCCAATGCCAATGGCAATCCCTCCCAGTTTATCTATGGCACTTATCGTCTCCCTGACTGAATTTCCTGTGGTCAGGATGTCATCAACAAGAAGGATATGTTCACCAGGCGTAATCTCAAAATCGCGTCGGAAGGCCCTTACCTTGCCTTCTTTTTCGGCAAAGATGCTTCTCGCTCCCAATTGACGAGCAGTTTCAAAGGCAAGAATAATGCCACCGGTGGTCGGTCCGGCGATTACATCTATTTTTTGCCCTTTAAAGTGTTGGGCGATAAGGCGACACAGCTTCTCAGTAAGATGGGGGTGCTGTAAGATGCGATACTTTTCCCAGTAAACGGGTGAGTGTAATCCTGAGGCGAGCAGGAAATGGCCTTCCTTTATTGCACCAGCCGCTTTGAATGTTTTTAACACCTCATTATTCAAGTTACATCTCCAGGCGACTGGTAAAGCACTATTTCTTGTCCCTCGGTTCCAAGCAACTCAGGATATCTATAACGTTCGACTACACCCCAACTGCTTGGTGGCCAGTAGGCAAACCAGGCTTTGCCGATGACATCATTCCGGTTTACCGTCCAGTTATTATGTGAGTCGTTACTGTTGTTACGATTGTCACCGAGGACAAAATATTCGCCCTCAGGAATCTCTTTGGCAGGCATCTCATAGTTTGGTGGCGCCATGATATATTCCTCATCCAGAGGGATGCCGTTAATAAAGACCTTGTTATCCTTAACCTCCACAATATCGCCGGGCATGCCAATAACACGTTTGATGAAAGGACGTGGGGAATCGAACGGGGGGTTGAAGACCATTACATCTCCCCGCTGTGGGCCGGAGGAGCTGTAACTCGCCTTATTAACCACAATGCACTCACCGTTATGGATGCTAGGCTCCATACTGGACATTACCACAGTATAGCTCTGTACACTGAGCTGAAGGGCAACAAAAACAGCTACGGCGATGAGAATAGTTATTCCGACTTCACGAAGAATTTTCATCAGCAGTGGTTTATTCTACCATAAACCATCAAGTTAGTTCATTCGCTATAGCCCTATTTGCCAGCACCGATCCTTAATGCCAGCGTCATTTGAAGAGCATTTTGAAGTAACTCACAATGAAAACGGGTAGAAGAGTTAATGAAGCTGACGGCCCAGCTAGTTTTGGTTTAGATTTATCTGAACAGGGCAGCAACGGAGATGGCGGGAAGGCTCGTGTTATTGCTACTCCACAGGTCGTGGTCACGTTCCATAATAACCAACTGGGTCGGCAAAGGGCAGCTCAGTTACACCATGTCTCCGGGCATGAGCTTTCATGATATTTACCAGCTCCTTGTAGATATCTTCCTTCAGCAATTCTGGTTCAGAGGTAGCCAGGAGCCTGTCAACCTCAAACTTGGCCCTTTGTGCCGCTGTAGTAGCACCCTTTTCCACCCACACCTGCTGATTCTCTCTGCTAATGACAGGACCCGGATAGCAAAATTCCTCCCTGCACCATCTCAGTGTATCCTGAGAGGCTAAGAAATGGGTTCCTTCATAGAGCCCCCCCGCTCCAAACAACTCTTCTGCCAGCCTGTCTCTTCTGGGAATGATTCCTTTAGCAAGATGCCTGGCCATCTTGCTAATTTCATTATCAATCACCAATTTTTCCAGGCTTTGAGCTGATTCGGAATTGAGCATCCCTGCATTTATTATTAGATTATTCCCGGCAAGGACAGACAGGATAGTGCCAATCGTTGTCTCCGCCCCAGCCTGAGCGTCAGGGCATTTTGCGTCGGCGCAGCCTATGTAACTCCGAGTTGGGAAGCCAAGATATTTCCCTATTTCCGTGCAAGCCACACCCATCATGGTACTCTCTATGGCTCCCATGGCAACCGTGTTAAAGCGCATATCGAATACAACTGGGGACCCCCCCCAGATAACCGGCGCTCCCGGCTTAGTCATTTGATTTATAACCACCCCGCTCAAGGCCTCAGCAGTATGCTGAACAAGACTGCCTGCCATTGTCACCGGAGCATTGGTCCCACACACTGGCATGGGTACTATCAGTGCCGGAATGCTATGCTCAGCGCAACGTATCAGGGCGTGGCAAATAAACTCACTCCACTTCAGGGGAGGGGAGGGGCAACAGCCCCACCATACCATTGGCTTATCACGTAGAGCCTTTTCACTACCACGAATTGTTACTAGAAAGTCTTTGATTACCTGGAATTCTTCTTCATTCATACTGTCTGAGAACATTGGTTTAATTGCATAACTCAGACAAAGAAACACCTGAGAGCAGCCTCTGATTTCCGCGGGAACATCTGTAAACAAAAGAGTAGCCCCCTGTGCATCTATACTGTCCAGGCAGTCAACCAGTCTGTAAAACTTGATCTGGTCCGCCACCGTGGGTTGTCTCACCTTGCTGAGTGTGGAATCCCATATCGTAATAGCGTCCCCTGCGGAGCAAAAGTTGCAATTGTCTCCATCCAGATTGACCGCCAGGCTTCCTTTACGGTCATAAATCTGGATGGAGTGAGGCACCGATTTCAAAGCTGCCTCCACCAAATTTCTGGGAATATAAGCTTTGAGTTCAGCTGGATTAATTCGTGCTCCGCCATCACTCAATATCTTCAACCCTTCCTCGTTATACACCAGAACACCGGTTTCTTCGAGAACGTCTTTAGCTTCTTCCACAATCCTTTCCAGCAACTCATCGCTCAAAACTTTCATGCTGGGTCGCTTTATTTGTTTAGATTCCATTATGCCTCCTTTCTAAATTTAGCCTGATATAGCCCTTACTCCTCTTAATTCCTTCAGAATATAGCACCCGGGGCTTGGTTTCCTAATTCATCAGAAAGAGGAGCAGACAGTACTGTGCGAATATTAGCATAGCTTCTTAGCACCTTGTTCGCCACATTATATTACTGTGCTCGCTGGCTCGTCAGGGGGCTTGAGCAACAAAGCTAAGCCCGCTGTTATGAAAATCACCACTGCTCCCATGATGATACTCAGTTGGTAACTTCCTGTGGTGTCAAAGATATATCCAGCCAATAACGGGCTAATTCCTGCACCAATACCCCAGCTTGCATCTAACATTCCATAAATGCTGCCCAGAAATTTCAGCCCGAACCAGTCAGCAATTATCGCTGAAAACAATCCCAAGCCGCCCCAACTAAAGCCAATAATAACGGTGAAAACATAGAATTCCCACGGCTCCCTTGCTCGCATAAGCCACAACATCATCAGCCCCATGAAAAGGAGAGAAATGATAAGAGGTTTCTTTCTTCCAATTTTATCCGAGAGATTGCTTATTACCAGTACGCCCAACACGTAAGCGGCGCCACTAAGGCCGATAATCGTAGCAGAGGTCATCTCGCTGATACCAAAGCCAATCATGTATGCCTTCAGGTGAACCCAGATACCAAAAGGCAAAGCAGAAATGGCGCCCAGAGAGAGCAACAGCCAGAATTGTTTTGTTCTCAGTGCTTGCTTGATTGTAAAATCTCTTATGTTAGATATACGCTTGTCATTCCCTGTATTCTTTGCGGTGCCTTTCATATTATCGGGATAAAGCCCTTTCTCAGAAGGGTCAAGTCTCATGAACCTGGATGCGGGAAGGCTTATGACGAAAATAAGACCGGCTATGATTAGATAAGAGATGCGCCAACCTAATTTAATAATGAGAAATTGACTAAGGGGTGGCATGATGAACATTCCTATGCCCGTTACAGCTTTTGTGACTCCCAACGCCATGCCCCTTTTCTTTACAAACCAGTGGCATACCGTTGCGATTACTGGCACCCAGGCAAATGCTGCTCCAACGGCTATTATCACTCCGTAAACAACATACAATTGCCAGAGTGTGTTGATGTTAGACATCAGCGCACAGCCTATACTGAAGACAATAATGGAAATCGTGAGCATTAGCCTGGGGCCATATTTGTCGTTCAACCTCCCGGTCAGTATGCCTAAGGTACTGCTAACGATATAAAACAAGGCATAGCTTCCAGACACCTCTGTCCTTGTCAAGGCTAGGTCCCTGTATAGTTCTGTGAAAAAAATGCCGAAGGACTCATCAAAACCCCACTGCAAAGCCAGAATCAGAGAGGCTGCGACTACTACTACCCAACCATAGAAAACACCGGTTTTTGGTTTTTCAGCCATATTTCTCCCTTAAAAAATGTGCGGCACAGGTACCCGAATTTTCCCGTCTTGTATCATCGCTTTGCTCAAGACAGGAGGCTACTCGCCCGATTACTCCAGGGGCAAGAGCACAGCGGAGTTCTTCATTTCCAGGAGCTGATACCTCAGGCAAGCCCGCTGGATATGCTCATAAAAGGGGACGCACTTGCATCAATAAGCTGTCGCAGTAAGAAGATGCGTCCTGACCGCACTTACGATAATCCTGGCACGTGAGTATCTCTTAGCTCATTTTATCAAATCTCGTTGTGCTGCCGCAATAATTCTACGCAATGCCTGTGCCACACCAGGTTCCAGAGGAATTGGTTTATGATCAGCCAATATCCATCCGGCCATTTCAGTAGCCTTGTCGAAGCCGCCCTTTTTCTCCTGCATCTCCCAGGTGCTATAGATGCTACGGTCGAAAACCTTTGGCTGCCAGATGTCCCTCACATGCTTTAAGGTATGTTTTCCGTCAGGGAATTGCCTCCTATTCCCACTTTCTTGAACACATCCAGAGCCACCATCCACCTGAATAGCTTTAACAGGGAAGGGCATCCGCTCCTCAAAGGCGTCCAGGAAATGAGCAGCGTTGCCAGATGCAGCCCGCCTGTAAATGTCCAGGATATCCCACCTCCGGATCAGTACTCGTCCCTGGTTTGACAACATAGGGGGGGTAATATAGCATAAGCTAGAGATTTTGGATGGAAGACTAACTATGACACGGTGGGTATACCCAAAAAGGACTGAATGCTACCATGAAAATCTCCGTCATTGTTCCCATTTACAATGTTGAGCAGCGACTTCTCGGAGCGTGTCTGGACTCGGTTGTGAAACAGACGCTTCGGCGGGAAGAATACGAAATCATTTTGGTTGATGACTGCTCCACCGATAAAGATACGATCGCCGTGATCGACGCATTCACGAAGGCTACGCCCAATATGAAGCTCGTGCGGCATACGGAAAATCGCGGCCCTAACGAAGCGCGCCGTTCCGGCGTCAAGGCAGCCAGCGGCGATTATGTTTTTTTCGTTGATGGTGACGACATGCTGACCCGTGACGCAATCGAGAACCTGCGTATGAAGGCCCACGAGACCGGGGCAGACCTGGTAACCGCACCGTCTTCTTGTTGGATTAGCGGAACCAGGAGTTACAGCTACAGATATCTTAATAAAAATCCCCTGCCAGTGGAATATGTCGCCAGGCTAAAGACAGTCATTGCC
>JAUWQP010000116.1 GCA_030611015.1 Chloroflexota bacterium
GCAATTGCTCAACCTGGGCTACCCCGCTGAGAGATTGATCTATCTCCCTATTCCTGCAAATCCTGAGCTCTATCGTCCATTGAGGTTGAACAACAAGGGCCGGGAAAAATACGGCTGTGAGGTTTCCTATATTTCTCATCATTCCTGGCTTCCCCAGGAAGCTTTCACGAATCTGTTGTCTAGATTTGCTGACCCAAAAGTGAAACAAATCCTGGAAGTAATGTTTGAGTTGGTTAAAGCACGGTTTTACGAGGAAAAAGACTGCTATGAACTAGCGGATTATGAGCCCCTTCTGTGGGAAGCTGAGGAACAGAAGGGCAGCAGGATAGCGGACAATAGAGTAAGAGCGCACATCTTGGACGAGTTCTTCTACTGGATTGGATCCTCGTTTCGCAGACAGCTACCGTTAGAGTGGATTGCTGAAGAAGGATATGATTTGAGGCTTTACGGAACAGGTTGGGAGAACCATCCCCGTTTGTCAGAGTATGCCCGGGGGACAGCCAGGAATGGCGAGGAGTTATGTAAGATTTACAATTTCTCCCAGGTTAACCTTCAGCTTATGCACGTAGGAAACCTTCATCTAAGACTGGTTGACGGTCTGCTATCAGGAGGGTTTTTCCTGCTGAAATATCATCCCTGGGACTACCAAGAAGGAGGGCTGGTCAGTTATTTTGATATGAATCAAGATCTTGTAGAGTTCAAATGCAAAGATGATTTTCGAAGGAAGATAAAATTCTATTTGGATCATCCAGAAGAGCGAAGATTAGTCGCTGAAAGAGCTCGAAAAAAGGTGCTTGAAAAACTGACCTATCCTGTTAGTATGCAGTGTGTCATAGATAAGGCAAAAGAGCAGATCAAAAAAGGCTGACGCAATAGTGACAGTCGACCGTTAGAGGTCTCTCAAACATGTACCGTTGTTTAAGCACTTATGTGGCTTATTTCAAAAGGAAGTTCTCATGAGCATGATAGAGCAAGTTCTGGTGACCGGTGGAGCAGGATATGTGGGTGCGGTACTGGTGCCCAGGTTACTGAACAAGGGTTATCGAGTCAGAGTATTGGATTTGTACATATTTGGTGAGCACGTATTGGATGGAGTTAAGAACCACCCCAATCTGGAGCAAATCAAGGGAGACATTCGCGACCGGGCCTTGCTCAGGAAGATTTTACCTGGCTGTGATGCGGTCATCCACCTCGCCTGCATCTCCAATGACCCAAGTTTTGAGCTCAACCCTGGCCTGAGTCGCTCCATCAACTACGACGCTTTTGGTCCCCTGGTGCGAATGAGCAAAGAAAACGGTGTCAGACGTTTCATTTACGCATCCTCATCCAGCGTTTATGGCATTAGTGACACTGAAAATGTAACTGAAGACCACCCATTGGTCCCCCTCACAGATTACAGTATGTATAAAGGTCTCTGCGAACCCATTTTGCTGAATCAGCAATCATCCGATTTTACTGCCGTAGTTGTTCGTCCGGCAACCGTTTGCGGTTACTCATCCCGGCAGCGGTTGGACCTGACGGTAAATATTCTGACCAACCACGCCGTAAATTTAGGTCGTATTACTGTGTTTGGCGGGAGCCAGATACGGCCAAACATTCATATTGACGATATAGTTGATTTTTACTTGATGCTTCTGGAAGTACCAGGGGAACTAATTAGCGGAAGAATCTATAATGCGGGATACGAGAATAACACAATTACTAAGATAGCGAAGATGGTCCAGAATGTGGTACAGCAAGAGGTGCCGGGGGGGGGAAAGATAGAGATTGTGACGACTCCATCCAATGATCACCGCTCCTACCACATTTCTTCGGAGAAAATTAAACGTGAGTTGGGCTTTGTGTCTAAGCGGACAATCGAAGACGCGATGCGTGACCTGGTGGCTGCCTTCCAGGTTGGGGATATCCCTAACCCTATGACTGGTGACCGTTACTATAACGTCAAGGCCATGCAGCATCTACAACTAACATAGGATTGGGATTTATGGAAGCTGAAATGTTGAAGCGATTATATTACCAGATGCTCCGGATTCGCGTGATTGAGGAAAAAATTGCCGACCTCTATCCAGAGCAGAAGATGAGATGTCCCGTTCATCTCTGCATCGGGCAGGAGGCTATTGCGGTAGGTGTATGTGCTAACCTGTCTGGTAGTGATTACATCTTGAGTGGCCATCGTTCGCATGGCCATTATTTGGCCAAAGGCGGTAATCTCAAAGCAATGATGGCGGAGCTATATGGGAAAGTAACCGGGTCCTCACAGGGAAAAGGGGGTTCTATGCATCTAGTGGATCTCTCTGCAGGATTTCTTGGGGCGGCACCAATCGTAGGCAGTACGATTCCGATCGCAGTGGGCGTCGCATTAGGGTCAGTAATGCGTAATGATGAACGGGTCACGGTGATCTTTTTTGGCGAGGCGGCAACCGAGGAGGGCGTATTCTACGAGACCATAAACTTCGCTGTTCTAAAGGAACTGCCAGTGATATTTGTCTGTGAGAACAACCTCTATTCCGTCTATTCCCCACTCTCTGTTCGCCAACCTGACGGGAGAGAGATATTCCGGCTGGTCAAAGGACACGGCGTAGAGAGTTACCAGAGCGATGGCAATGATGTCATTGAAGTTTGTAAGTTGGCGGAACAGGCTGTTCGCAAGGCCAGGAGAGGCGATGGCCCCACATTCCTGGAGTTCAAAACCTATCGCTGGCGGGAGCACTGTGGTCCCTACTATGACAACGACCTGGGCTACCGAACCGAAAGCGAGTTTCAAGAGTGGAAACGGCGTTGCCCGATTGAGATGTTAAAGGAACGCTTGTTGGGGGATGGTATCCTTTGCAATCAGGACATTAACAGCATGACCAGGGAACTGAAAGCTGAAATGAATGACGCGGTTATGTTTGCTGAGGAGAGCCTATTCCCGGAAGAGCGACTTCTTATGGAACATGTCTATGCTCCATAAATTTCAAAGAGGAAACTTCAAGTGAATATCAGAGAGTTGAAATTTTTCCAGGCAATCAACGAAGCCACTGACCTGTGCATGGCTAAAGATGCGGCTGTCTATATTATAGGCCTGGGGGTTCCTGATCCCAAGGGCATTTTTGGTAGCACCCTTGGTCTCCAAAAAAAACATGGGAATAAGCGGGTCATGGACATGCCGACGTCCGAGAACGGCATGACTGGAGTGGCTATTGGCTCGGCTCTGGTAGGGATGAGGCCGATTATGACGCATCAGCGGATTGACTTTGCTCTGTTAGCCATGGAGCAGATCGTTAATCAAGCTGCCAAGTGGCATTACATGTTTGGCGGGCGGATGAGCGTCCCCCTGGTTATTCGGATGATTATCGGCCGGGGTTGGGGGCAGGGCTCTCAACATTCTCAAAGTCTTCAATCCTGGTTTGCCCATATTCCAGGCCTCAAGGTGGTTATGCCCACTACACCTTATGACGCCAAAGGGCTGCTTATTTCGAGTATCGAGGACAACAACCCGGTGGTTTTTATCGAGCACCGTTGGCTCTACAATATTTCGGGACACGTGCCAGAGGGAGTGTATCGCGTGCCTCTT
>JAUWQP010000047.1 GCA_030611015.1 Chloroflexota bacterium
CCAATTCTAACACCGAAAAGCTTAGCCAGGAAGGCAATAGCTTCATAGTCAAAGTCAAGGAGCCACCCAAGGAAGGCAAGGCCAACCAGGCAGTCATCAGATTACTGGCAGAGCATTTCGGCGTTTCCCAAAGCCAGGTCAGTATTCTCAGCGGCTTTAGAAGCAGGAATAAGGTTATTGAGGTTGTGGAAGAGTAGTGTAGCGAGATAGAATTGCCTGGAGCCTATACAAGCCAGCTAATTCGGGAACTGGCGGGAGGTGGCATAAAGGCGAACCTCTTCAAGGTGAAGTCTGGCTCGGCGGCTATACCTAGAAAATTCCGCTTCCAAATCACCATAAAACATGTAGATGATTTTTGTTTTCTAAAAGAACGCTACAGATCTTCTTCGGTTATAACACTGATCCCATTTCTCTTCAATAATGCTGTGGTAACGCCATCGCCATCAATCAGTTTCCGCGAAAATGTGCCATCATATATCTGCCAACAGCCGCACGAGGGGCTTTTAGATTTCCCTATGAATTCTTCAATGTGAAATAGCCTAACAATTTTCAAGGTTTCTTCCGCCCCAGTAATAAATTTCTGAGTGACATCTTCTCCATCTATATTTAACACTTTACATTTCCCATCAAGAATATCCTCGCCAGTTCCTCCCTGAATTTCCTGAGGTGCCCTGGGGGTCTTTAATCCTCCTAGCTGTTCAGGACAAACAGGGATTAAAGTTTCGGAGTTTAAGAGCTCAATTGCTTTATCGCTCTTGTAATTATCTTGGCCATCCCAGGCACACTTTATTCCTAACAAGCAGGCGCTTATGAGTTTCATAGAGTCTCTATCCTTTTGTTCTTGTTCCTGAGCAAGTGAAAGAGCGTTGTTTCATTCTGACCCATTTCCCTTCATCAATCCCGATTAAATTGCCACACTGACATCTAATTTCATTTCCCTCTTGAACACTATAGTCTTCTATTATGCGCTCTTTCCAGCAGTGTAATATTCGGCCCTTCCCAACCTTCAAGTATTTAAAGACCTTAGCCCTGCACTTAGCGCACTTTATCACTATCATTCCAATTTATGTGTCTTCATCTCCGATTGGACCACGTTTAAGCCCATGTTTCATTCTGGATTTCTTAAGACCGTTTAGAAAGTATGTAGCTGGCTCTCCAGGTTGGCGTTTGTCAGTGGCTTTGATAAGCCTTTCGAGGACGCCAAGGGGATAAAAATAAACAAGCTTCTTAGCCAAACCAGAGCTGACGCCGAACTCGAGCAAATCAGCTTCAACTCTCTTAGTTCTTGTCCAATAGCTCTCTTTCTTCTCTGCCTTCATCTACTCCCATAAAGTTACCACAATGAAAGTAATTAGTGTAATATTAGCTTTGAAGTGAGGATAGAGATAATCGGGTCGGAATCTTTGGGCGTTTGTGGCCTGTGCTGCGTAGGACTTTGAGGTTAGCCAGAAAGGTTGGTACACTTATCCTCGATCATCACTTGCTGCGCTCCAGCGAAGGGGAGAAATGGCTGGATTGGGTTTCCTCCATTACCCATCATAAGGTTATCTGTGCTGCCGATTTTATGGGGCGGAATCGCAATTTGCTAGAAGCTGACCGGGTTAGCTGGTATAAGAAAATTTCCGTGCCCGAAGGGTGGCATAAAGCTTACTCTAAAGGTGAGGCAGATACCAAGGCTTACCAGGCTAAATTTTGGAAAGCTTGCGCTTCTGAAGCATAAAGTCAAGGTCGCAGCCACGCGTTGTTACTTCCTCTCAATTAGCCCGACTGGGGGCTGTCAAATTCGGACTTGAAGCGCTGATCTACCATGGCTATACCATGAGGAGTCACTTAGGAAGTAACTTGCTCTTAAAATACTGTATGGCGCGGAGAGCGTGAACTGCTATGGTGGCTGTGACAAACCGGGGTATCAATAACCACAAAGGGGTTACTCCTAACGCCAAGAATAAGGCAACTTCTTCCACTATACTATGGTTGATGCCAATAGAAATTTGAAGGTGTTCCAGTTCTTCCTTTGTTAAAGCTCCCCTCTTAGCTTCTTCCATAATAACGGCGCTCCCATACACCAGGCCAAAACCAGCGCCGGCTACCCACATCGTTGCTGCTCGATCCGGAAGTCCAAGGATTTTCATCATCGGCCTGAAAAACTTGACCAGATACTTGATCCATCCTAAAGATTCTGAAGCATGGAGCGCCGTCATAACTAGCATGATGATTACCAAAATCCTGCCACATAAGCGCAATGTGTCAATAGCCCAACCCTTCACAACCTCAATAAACGGGGCCTGAGTTGCAAGACTAGCTGGCAAACTAATGCTCTGGCTAGTATCAGCAAAAAATTGGGAGACAACGAACACAGACAAAACGGCTGCGCCTATACGAACCAAGGTTGCTTTGATAACGTTTAAACCAGATTTATGTTGGACTATGCCTTCGACAATAAGCATGTGGGCAATCGTTATGAACAAGGCGATCAAGATAATTTGTTCAATGGTAAAGGGAAGTACCGCCATGATGGCGATCGCCGCGTACAAGCTTACTGTCATGGCGACGATGATTGGCAATGCTGCTGCGGCAGGCAGATTGATCACGCTCATTAAGGGATGTAGCAAGAAATCCAGTTGACTTAGCCAACCGCTCCACTGAATAAGAGCTGCAACAAAGGAGACAGGAACAACGATTTTGCATATCCAGACAAAACTACTCCACCCCTTTTTAATTCCTATGCGGATGCCTGTTTGTAGTTGAGTCCGGAATTCAGACATTTTATCGAAAAGAGTCACTCAGCAGCTTTTGGAGCTCTGTATTGCTGAACCGTGAACTCAAGATTGCGGAACTGCTGTTCCATTGCCTCTAAGGCTGCCCGGTCCAGGCTGCCCCTGGTCTCAGGGCGGGTGGCGTTAAGGCCAGCGGCAGCGCTGGCCATGATAAGCGATCGCTCAAGGCTACTCCCCATAACATGGTAGGCAGCGAAGACCCCGGCGAAGACATCTCCACAACCTACCGTGCTGATTACATTTAGACCGAGTTTCTTGAGAGGCAAGGCTGAAACTTCGGTCACCTTACCGCTAGCAGCATCAAGAACGGCTGCCCCCTGAGCGCCAAGTTTTAGCACCGCGTGATTACCGAATCCTGGCTTCTTTAGCTTCTGTAAGCCCGTATTTACCTCCTCTATTCCCAGTAGAGCACTCGCCTCCGTCTCGTTTAAGAATAGGACTGTGGCTTCTTTAGCAAGAGATTGCAGCACCTCCCGCTCTTGGCCTATCAGAATGCCCGGGTCCCACAACAGGGGAACAGCGCGCCGCTTGGCCAGGTTGATCAGCTCCTCTGCTACTTCTAAAGGCGGGTCGGTGAGAACGATGCCTTGGCATTCCTGTAGTTGCTGCTTCACCTGCGCTTCATTCAAGTGTTTCAGGCCCAGCCTGTCATTCGCCCCCAGATGGCTGGCAATAATATTCTGACCCGTTTGGTCAACCAAGATATAAGCCTGTCCCGATTCCTCTCCCACAATCTGTTTGATTCCGGTGGTGATGACTCCCTCAGCTTCCAAGGCAGCGATTTGTTGGTGAGCAATATCATCCTTCCCCAGAGCACCTATCAGGGCAACTTCTTTGGCACCCAAAACCCGTGCTGCTGCCACGGCGATGTTGCCTCCCGTCCCTCCAGAGACACGGGTGATATGCTTGACGACAACCTCTTCACCGGGCACCGGCAGCCGCTCCACAAAGCAGCTAATATCCCAGTTTATAGCGCCACATACTATCAGGCTGGCCATATCACTCCTTCAATATACGCGATAGAAACAACTTCAGAAAGCGAGGCCCATCCACGGCAGAGGCTACGTGTATCAACTGTAAGCTATCAGAGGGCAGGATACGAGTAACTCCTCTATCCCAGTCATTTCCTTTAACCACTCCCACCTTCGCCAGCGTAAAATCGAGCAAGGAATCGTCCAGCAACACTGCCAAAGCTAGCGGGTCATGCATTCTACAGCATCCGTGGTATTTTACCTGGTATTCTACCAGTCGGGCCGCCAGACGTGCAGCCGGTGTATGCCTGGCCTTAATCTGCTCCAGATGCTGGCTATTCAGGCAAGCCGCCGGGTCCATAGTTACATCCAGCCCCACAGCGAAGATATCTGCCCCGGAGCTGAATACCATATGAGCAGCCTCAGGGTCCTGCCAGATATTGAACTCGGCAAAGGGAGTGCAATTCCCTTTGCCATAAGGCGTAAGACCATAAGCGCCTCCCATGAGAACTAGCCTGTTCAAAAGTTCAGGCAGTTTGGGCTGAAGTTCAAAGGCATAAGCCACATTGGTTAGGGGTCCCGTGGCTACCAGAGTAACTTCATCAGGAGCATCCAAGACCGACTGCACGAGAAAATCCCAGGCTTCAAGCGGCTGCAGTGGCAACTTTGGAGGAGGCAAGCTGCAGTTGCCCAGCCCATCCGAGCCGTGGTAGCTCAGGGCATCTTCTAACGGACGATTCAGAGGACTCGCTGCCCCCAGCGCTACCGGGATATTGGCTGCGCCCAGGTATTCCAATACCCGGCGAGCGTTGGTGCTGGCCTTTTCCACAGGAGCATTGCCTGCCACCGTGGTAATGCCTGCAACTCGGACTTTAGGCGATTTTAACGCCAGAATTAAAGCCAGGGCATCGTCAATGCCGGGGTCCATATCCCAAACAACTTTGCGCATCGAACTCCAGGAGATACATTACCATAAATTTCGGAGGAGCATAAATAGTTACCCTGAAATCGGGCAAACTCTTAATTTGTTACAATCGGCGCAAGGCTGGTAGCCGTAGGGCTGCTCCCAGGATAAACACAATGCAGATAAGCGCGCCAGCTACCACAGCCACGGGAAGTCCTATCCAATCGGTAGCCGCCCCTAGTATAAGACTACCTATAGACGGCAGGTACCAGGTAACAGCATATAGGCCCATTACTCGACCTCGAAATTGGTCGGGGACCATAGATAGTAACACCACGGTAGTCACTGCATAGAAGAGCCCATTCGCACCACCGATGATAATAGATAGAACCAACGAAAGGGGGAAGGATTTTGACATAGCAAATAGGATTAGCGTTATCGAGAAGGTAAGGGCGCTGCCAATTAACAGCCACCCCTTACGCTTGAAGTCGCCCAGTATGGCTGCAGCAAGCGCTCCACCCAGCCCTCCTACACCTGTCACTATCATGAGCTGACTATAACCAGCTTCTCCCACCCCAAGGACATCTCGAGCAAAGACCGGCATAAGCCAGAAGTAAGGTAAAGCAAACAGAGATACGCCAGCCACCATCAGAAGTAGCGTCAGTACTATTGTATTACTCCTAATGTATCTTAGCCCCTCCCTCATAGTTTTCCCCGTGCTTGCCCGCCTGGCTATGACCGTCGCTGGCAACCGCATGGAGAATAGCAGGAGCAATCCTACCATAAAGGCTATCCCGGCACCGTAAAAAGCGCCGCCTACAGCAACGAGGCCCATCAGCACCCCGGCTATGGCCGGCCCGATAGAGCGGCTTGCCCGCCCAGAGATGGCATTCATCGCGATGGCATTCATCAGGTCATCAGGCGGGACCAGGCTGGGTATAATAGCCATGTAAGCCGGATCTGTAAGAGCCCACACAGTGCCAAGGAACACGGCAATGGCAGCGATATGCCAAATTGCGATTACACCAGTGGAGGTAAGGGTGGCCAGCAGTAAGATGAGAAGGCCTGACACTCCCTGGCCAAAAAGCATCAGCTTACGTCTGTCAAATCTATCAGCGTATACACCTCCAAACGGGGAAAGAAATAGCGCAGGAATACCCATGATAAAAGCAATCATGCCCACCCACATGGCGGAGTCGGTCAATTGCAGAACCAGCCAGCCCTGAGCCGTTACCAGAATCCAGTAGCCCGATAAGGTGATAATGTTGGTTCCCCACAGCAAGCGGTAGTTGCGGTGACGAAGGGAGCGGAAGACCTGAATCCCTCTGCTGTTAGCTAGAGCGTTTTTCATAAAAGCGTCTCTCAACTGGCTATTACTAGACTTTACCCTGTCATTTTTCCCTTTTTTATTTTATATCTGTCACAACCGACGCAAGACTGGTAGACGCAGAACTGCTCCCAGGATAAACACAATGCAGATAAGCACGCCAGCTATCACAGCCACAGGAAGTCCAACCCAACCGGTAGCCGCCCCTAGCATAAGACTGCCTATAGCCGGCAGCTGCCAGGTAATGATAAATAGGCCCATTACGCGGCCTCGAAGTCGGTCGGGGGTAATAGATAGTAATAGCGCGATCGACACTGCTTGGAAGAGCCCGTTGGCACCACCGATGATAACAGCTAGAACCAACGAAAGGGGGAAGGCTCGTGACATAGCAAATAGGATTAGCACTACCGTGAAGGTTAGGGCGCTGCCAATTAACAGCCACCCCTTGCGCTTGAAGTCACCCAGTTTAGCTGCAGCAAGACCTCCAGCCAACCCCCCAGCGCCTACTGCCATCATGAGTTGAGCATAGCCAGCTTCTCCCACTCCAAGGACATCTCGAGCAAAGACCGGCATAAGCCAGAAGCAAGGTAGAGCAAACAGAGATACGCCAGCCACCATCAGAATTAGCGTCAATGCCACCTTATTGCTTTTAACGTAGCTCAGACCCTCCCTGATGTCTTTCCCAATACTTGCCCGCCTGGTTGTGACCGGCGCTGGCGACCGCACGCGGGATGTCAAGAAAAATGCCACCACGAAGATTATGCCGGCACCGTAAAAAGTGCCGCCCATAGCAACGAGACTCAACAGAACTCCGGCTATAGCCGGCCCAATAAAGCGGCTTAGCTGCCAGGTGAGGGTTTCCATCGCTATGGCATTCGTCAGGTCGCTACGCGTGACCAGGCTGGGTATAATAGCCAGGTAAGCTGGGTCTGTAAGAGCCCACACAATGCCAATGAACACGGAAATGGCGGCGATGTGCCAAATTGCGATTACGCCGGTAGAGGTAAGCGTGGCCAGCAGTAAGATGGGAAGGGCTGACGCTACCTGGCCAACAAGCAGCAGCTTGCGTCGGTCCAATCTATCAGCGTATAAGCCTCCAAACGGGCAGAGAAACAGCGAAGGAATGCCTACCATAAAAGCAATCATGCCCACCCAGAAGGCGGAGTCGGTCAATTGCAGAACCAGCCAGCCCTGAGCCGTTACCAGAATCCAGTACCCCGATGAGTAGGTAATCGAGCCTCCCAACAGCAAGCGATAGTCGCGGTGACGCAGGGATCGGAAAAACTGAACCCCCCATCGGTTAGCCAGATTTTTTTTCATAAAAAGTATATCCCTCTTTTAGCTCTTCTAATGACCATCTTACCTGGCATCGGCGTTTCTCAGCTTAACCACTTAGAGGTCATACTAGATCGCTTTGACATCTATTCGCTCACAAGTTCCCCATGCTAAGCAGTCCAGCCCGCCTGGGAATTCGATACCCCCCAACCTTCATGGTTAGCCCTCTGTTATTGCCTTGGCGCTTGGCTGGGGAGCCTACTGTAGTCTCCTGCAAATTGGGAGGAGATAAATTCCTCCCCTACAAGAGCACTTTTCGGATAGTCTCTTAGCTCCGTATAGTATATAACTTATCTCAGAATTTAAGACTTCAGGGATTTATAATAAGGGATTAGCCCCCCGGCTTCTATCATATCTATGAACCATGCTGGGATTATCAGGCGAAACTCAAACTCCTTACCCGTGTTGAGGTTTTTGATAGTCTCCTGTCCCAGGTTGATCACCATCTCCTGTCCGGTCTCAAATTCAGCTGAAATTCCAGGTAAATCTATGGCCGGGCAGCCGAGGTTCCAGAAATTCCTGAAGAATATCCTGTGGATTGAGTCGGCAACGACAGCCTGAACACCCTTAAATTTCAAAGTTTCCGCAGCCTGCTGCCTGCTTGACCCAATCCCAAAGTTCTCCTCAGCAACTATAATGTCCCCCTTCTCAACCCTGGTGAGGAAATCCCTGGGTACATTCTCACGATGCCCGACATCGCTAAGCCCGCTCCTGACGATGAACTCTTGATATCGGCTCTGGCTCGTTTCATCGCCGCCCATGATAAACCTGCCGGCAAAGAGCTCGTCAGTGTCAACATCCTTGCCAAACTTCCAGACTCGGCCTTTGAGTTCCATTTATGTCCCCCGGAAAAACTCCCGTGGGTCACTTATTTTGCCTTTCAACGCCGAGGCTGCCACAGTCGCCGGTGATGCCAGATATATTTTGGCAGTCACATCTCCTACCCGGCCCTGAAAGTTACGATTTGCCGTACTTATGCAAACCTCGCCCGGTCCCAGTATGCCCATATGTGCTTCCATACACGGACCACAGGTGGGTGGACCGACCACAGCCCCAGCCTCCACAAATGTCGCTATTAACCCCTCCTCCAGAGCAGCTTTAAGGACTTCCTGCGAGGCTGGTATGACGATAACCTTGGTAAACTTATCCACCTTCCGTCCTTTGAGTATTCTGGCAGCAATCCTGAGGTCTTCCAGGCGCCCATTGGTACACGTTCCTATAAACGCCTGGTCAATTCTGGTTCCCTCAACTTCGGTAACTCTCACAGCATTAGACGGCTTGGGTGGTACAGCAACCATTGGCTCCTTAATATCATCAGTGTGAAACTCCAGTGTCTCCACATACTCTGCATCTTGGTCGCTCTGCATAAGCTCGAAAGAGTGGTTGGTCCTTGCCCTGAGAAAATCCGCTACCTTCTGGTCAGGCTCGATGATACCATTAGTGGCACCTGATTCTATTGCCATATTCGTTAATACCATGCGGCTCTCGAAGCTCATTTGTCTTATTGCCGAGCCTGTGAATTGAAGAGACTTAAACAGGGCGCCGCTTATCCCCAACCTCTTCAATATGAAAAGCATCAAATCCTTGGACATTATGGGAGGCAACAGTTTGCCTTCAACATTTACTCTAATAGTCCCCGGGACACGCTCCCATAGCTTTCCCGTTTTGAAGACCACAGCCATCTCATCAACCCCAATTCCAGTCGCAAAAGCCCCTACTACACCCGATGTCGTGGTATGACTATCCACACCAACAAGAGTAGTTCCTGGCAGCACATGTCCCTTCTCTACAAGCACCTGGTGAGCTATCCCCCCCTTCCCAACTTCATAGTAGTTTTCTATGCCTTGTTCCAGGACAAATTTCTTTATGTTAAGACACTTTTTAGCAGTATCGATGTCCTTGTTGGGCACGTAGTGGTCCAGCACTACTACGATTTTCGCAGGGTCCCAGACCCTTCCCACACCCAGTGCCCTGAACTTAGCAATCGTATGTGCACCTAACGCATCGTGTATCATGGCTCGGTCCACAGAGACTTCGACAAGCTCATCAGGCCTTACAACTTCCTTCCCAGCTTTTTTAGCCAATATCTTCTCTACAAGAGTCATGCTCATCGCTCGTTTTATCAACGTGTATCTTACCCTATTTACCCAGGTAGCCGCAAGTACTATCGAGAGGACAGTTGTGCCGAGATCACTCAAGCTGGCTAGGAAATAGCAGCAGCTACTTAGCACAACATCGGATTGCACAGCAGTCACCTTTGCATTAAGAGGTGCGACATGATATTTTTTAAGCTAATGGCTATTGGAGAAGTTAGCGAAATCTTAGAGCAGGAATATGGCCCTCTGGAGTGGCACTCGTATCAAGACCCTATTGATGTGCTCATAGGAACCATACTGTCCCAAAATACCTCAGATGCAAATTCGGGAAGAGCTTTTGCCTCTCTTAAAGCTAGCTTTGACAGCTGGGAAGCTGTGGCCTCGGCCCCAGCAGAGCACATCGCTCAGACCATTAAGTCCGGGGGGTTATGCCAAATCAAAGCCGCTAGAATCAAGCAGGTACTTGAGCAAATTGAAAAGGAACAGGGTCATATCAGCCTTGATTTCCTCAACGCGAAGACCATGGCCGAAGCCGAAGACTACTTGATGCGTCTGCCTGGAGTAGGACATAAGACAGCCAGTTGCGTGCTACTTTTTTCCCTGGGGAAGCCATCTTTGCCCGTAGATACCCACGTTTTTCGGGTAGCCAAACGATTGGGATTAATTGATTCCAGAGCGTCCATAGAGAAGGCACACAGCTTGCTTCAGGAGCAAATTTCGCCCTCAAAGGTATACCAATTCCATATCCATATGATAGAGCATGGCAGGCAGATATGCCACGCCCGGCAGCCTCGCTGCAATAGGTGCATATTGAGAGGCGCTTGCCCCAGCTCGCTCCGATTTCACCGGAGCTAATCTAGCCTGGCTAGTAAGTGATATAATGGTTGACATGGCACAGATATTGAAGAGCAAAAATCTGGCTACTAAGTTTCAGATAATGGTGGAAATAGCCGCACATCAGCCTAACATACAGCAGAAAGACATCGCCCCCAGATTGGACATCACTTCGCAGGCGGTTTCCGAGTACGTGAAGGAATTGATAAAGGACGGTTGGCTGAGCTCCGAGGGGCGCTCCCGATATAAGGTAACCAGGGAGGGCGTAGATTGGATTTTGCAGATGTCCCGGCAGCTACATAGCTACGCCTGGTTTGTGAGCAAAGCCGTGGCTGATATATCAACTACCACTGCCATAGCTGATAGCCGCTTATCCGTTGGTCAAGCAGCATCGCTGTATATGAAGGACGGCTTGCTCTTCGCCTCCAAGGTCACTAGTGGTAAAGGGGCTAAAGGAATAGCTGTAACTGAGGCTAAAAAAGGACAAGATGTCGGCATCCGCAACGTTGAAGGCGTAATAAAACTCGAGCCAGCCGAAGTAATGATAAGCAAAGTACCCAATGTGCAGGATGGAGGTTCTGGGAGCACCAATCTCGCCCGATTGGAAAGGGAAGTAAAGGAAGCGAGGCTAGTGGGGGCAATGGGCACGGAAGCCCTGGTAGCATTGACGCAGATAGGTATAGAGCCTGATTACGTTCATGGTGTCCGAGAAGCAGTCATAGAGGCAGCTTACTGTGGCCTGCCCTTCCTGGTTGTCTGTAGTGCGGACAAGGTTTCAATTTTGGTGCAGAGATTGGAAGAGGAGAACCTGGGCTACCAGATTATTGACTTACGTCAAAATTTCCCCAGGGCGTCCACTAGTTAGACGCCTGTCATTGTGAGACATCCCCCATTCCTGTCATTGCTTCGGCTGACTTCGTCAGCCGAAGCAATCTCGTGGAGGGGCAATGAGGTTGCCACGCTTCGCTCGCAATGACAAAAACGTAAAGGGGCCCGCAATGACTTTCGTGTGACGGTTTCGTCAAATCACGATAATTACCAGCGAAAAGCCTTGACATCCGTTTTGGGGCATTTTATAATAGGGCTTAATCAAGTGCACTTGTATAAAATAAAATAATTTTGCATAAAGGGAGGTAAAAATGACTCTTATGAAAAGCTTTTGTAAGCAAATCCTTGCCCGTGGCACAAACTGGTTCCTGGTGGCGCTTTTGAGCCTGGCTTTCGTTCTGACAGCCTGCAGCCCCGCCGAGCAGACACCACCTCAATATTTTTTTGATGACCTGGGAAGGCTGGTCGCCATTAATGGAACACCCCAAAGAATCGTCTCTCTGGCTCCCTCTAACACCGAGATTTTGTTTGCCCTGGGTCTAGGGGACAAGGTGGTGGGAGTGACAGACTATTGCGATTATCCTCCCGAAGCTCTGGAGAAAGAGAAAGTGGGGGGATACGCCGACCCGGATATAGAGAAGCTAGTTGCCCTTAACCCCGACCTCATACTAGTTGCGCATGGCACTCCCATGGATGTTATCGATACCATGGTAGGGCTGGGCCTCACACTTTTCGGCATAAAGACTTCTGATTTAGATGATGCGCTTAATGATATTAGAAGAATAGGAGAAATAACCGATACTGAACTGGAGGCCCAGGCGCTTACATCTGAAATGGCAGTAAGGATTCAAGCGGTAACTAATCAGACCGAAGAATTAGAACAAAGGCCAAGGGTCTTTTACATCGTCTGGCATGACCCGCTGTGGACTGCTGGCTCAGGGACCTTTATCCACGAGCTAATTGAAAAGGGAGGCGGGGTGAACATCTGTGGTAACCTCACAGGTTATCCAACAATCTCAATCGAAGAGGTCGTCGCTCGCAATCCAGAAGTAATCATCACCAGCTCCTGGCCAAGCGTATATGAGTGGGCAATGAACGAGACCGCGCTTAACGCTACCGACGCCAGACAAAACGGCAGAGTCTTCGCGTGCGATGATAACCTCGTTCAACGCCCTGGTCCCAGACTGGTCCAGGGTTTAGAGTGGTTTGCTCACTTCATTCACCCCGAAATATTCGAGGAACCTGAGGATTAGCTAAGTGAAGGTTTTCTCCTCCTGGAGCGGGGGTAAGGAATGTGCCCTGGCGACATACAAGGCAATTTCCCAGGGGCACGAAGTCCTGTATCTGCTTAACTTTATCTCCGAAGATGGCGAGAGATCAAGGTCCCACGGGACTAAAGCCAGTGTTTTAGCTTTGCAAGCAGAAGCCATCGGCATCCCTCTCATCCAGGTGCAGACGTCATGGGAAAATTATGAAGAGAACTTTAAGAAGGCTGTCAGGGAACTCAAGGACAAAGATATTGAAGGGGGCGTGTTCGGAGATATGGATTTAGAAGAGCATCGGGAATGGGTGGAGAGGGTATGTAGCGAGGTAGGGATAAAGGCGTTTTTGCCCCTCTGGGGCATAAAGGCAGAGGAGCTAATTGAGGAATTCCTTAAATTGAAATTCAAAGCTATAGTAGTCGCCACCAGATTAGAAGAGAACTTCCTGGGAAAAGCTCTAGACAAAGCTTTGGTAAGGCGAATTAGCAAACTTGGTTCCCACCCTTGTGGTGAAAATGGCGAATATCACACCTTCGTCACCGACGGGCCCATTTTCAGGAAAGCGCTCAAGGTTACCGGGGGTGAAAGAAAAAGAAGAGATAACGTATGGTTCTGGGAAATCTCAACCAAGGTCATTGCGAGGGGCGAAGCCCCGAAGCAATCTCAGAGAGGTAAGAGCAAGATTGCCACGCTTCGCTTGCAATGACAGGAGCGAAGGGCTGGAATGACATCAAGATGAGGAGTGGCAAATTAAGGACTGCAGGAGGACTGAAATGAAAGAGAAAGGCTTAATTCAAGTTTATACCGGGGACGGCAAAGGAAAGTCCACTGCCGCTATCGGTCAGGCAGCTCGTGCTGCC
Organism: Chloroflexota bacterium; assembly: GCA_030611015.1. Lineage (GTDB taxonomy): Bacteria > Chloroflexota > Dehalococcoidia > GIF9 > AB-539-J10 > RBG-13-51-36. Next base: position 13,195 of record JAUWQP010000047.1, read on the forward strand.
GGGCATGGTTTTAAGGTCGGCTCGGTCTCTTTTTTTAAAGACCCTGAGGCATTCGGGTACGGTGAACATAAATCTCTGGAAAGGCTGGGGATAAAGACTTTCCTTTTCGCTAAGAAACATCCTCACTTCTACAAGGAACTGAATCCCGACGATGTCCGCCGGGAATGCTCCAGGGGCCTGGAATTTGTTAAGGAGCTTTTCCAGGACCAATCCTGGGATATGCTGGTCCTGGATGAGATAAACATTGCCGTGCGCGACGGCTTTCTGAAAGAAGAAGAGGTTCTCTCTCTTTTGGAGACAAAGCCAGAAAAGTTAGAGCTTGTCTTGACCGGTCGGAGCGTCACAGAAAATATTATAGAAAAGGCAGATTTGGTCAGCGAGGTGAGGGAAGTGAAACATCCTTATAGTCAAGGAATAAAAAGCCGGGAGGGCATTGAATACTAAACTAGACTTCGACGATGGCACGTACTGTAGCTGAGGTATTTAGTGAGCCCGTTATCCCTTTTGCCATTCGCTGGCAAAGCAGAGTTTACTCTTTACTGGGGCTTACTGGATTGCTTGTAGTGGTAGTCGTGTTTGCCACTGCTTTGGGAAGTGTTCATATACCCTTTACCACTACTTTTCAAGTCCTCCTCTCTCAACTGCCCTTCGTACATATTACCCCTGCTTCTCCCGAAATTTTCGGGGCGCCGTTGAGCCTGGAAATTCTGGAAACGATAATTCTGGATATCAGGCTGCCACGCATCTTGCTGGCAGGTTTAGTAGGAGCAGCCCTGGCAGTAGCCGGAGCTACTTATCAAGGACTGTTTCGTAATCCTCTGGCTGACCCTTATCTTTTAGGTGTGGCCTCAGGAGCTGGACTGGGGGCTACCATTGCCATGCTTACTCCTTTCACATTAGCCTGGATGGCTTTTGGGGCCGTGCCATTATTTGCCTTCATTGGTGCCATAGGCGCCGTCACTGTGGTCTATTTGCTTGCTCGTGTCGGCAAAACCCTGCCCGCCACCACGCTATCCTGGCTGGAGTAGCTCTAAGTGCTTTTCTGGCCTCCATCACCTCCTATCTCATGACCATTTCCGGTGAAGAACTACGTGGGATTGTATTTTGGCTGCTGGGTGGACTTTACCTGACTAAATGGTCTGAGGTGTGGA
>JAUWQP010000112.1 GCA_030611015.1 Chloroflexota bacterium
CCAAGGTTTGCCCCCGAATCCTGCGACATATAGGACCTGGCGAAGAGGACCACCCCCAACTGGTCGCTTTGGCGCAGTTGCTCCAGTAAGTCCCTGCCCAGCGCTGCCTGGTCTGCCTCGAATTTCCGCTGAGATTCAATACCAGCGAGGGCTGCCTCCTTGCCTTTGCTTGTGCTGAACCCCATCTTCATGGCCACAGCCGTAAGGTTCTTTATCACATCGGCATTGCCCCGGCTGAAATCAATTATGGGTATCAACAGCCGTTCTCCCAGGTCGACCGTCTGGCGTATTATGAACGGTGACGCCTGGACAAGCGGACAGGCGTATTTCTGGTTCTCATCCCCATCTTTTTCACCCAGCCGGATGGCGCAGGGGTAGAGGATGTAATCGACGTCCTTAAGCATTGCCGCATGTCCGTGGAGAAGCTTGAGTGGGAAACAACTGTCAGTGTAGCTCAGCTCGATTGCCGTCTCCACGATTTGCTTGTTAGTCTGGCCCGAAAGGACACACCTGGCGTCAAGCGCATTGAGAAAACCGATGAGCAGCGGAGCATAGTCATATACCAGTAGCGCTCTGGGAATCCCTACCGAAGGCCCTGTGCCGGAATCTTTCCTGAGTTCCTGAAAGAGCAACTGCTCCCGCTTGTCGAAGAAGGTCTCTTTCTTTGCGTGGCTGGCTACAGCGTCATACTTGTCGCATCTGCTGCCATAGTAGCTAGGCTCTTCGTTTGGCATCTGCATCCGTGTAATGGTGCAGTTGTTGTCACATCCCTTGCAGACGAATGTAGTAAGAGTGCATTCACTATCCACAACGTGGTGGAAGCCCTTGAACTTCGATTCCTGGCCCGCCATTGCCTCTTTTGCCAGGAGCGCTGCACCTATAGCGCCGCTGACCTCCTTGTGCTCCGGCACGGTCAATTTCTTGCCTTCAAGTTGATGATGAAAGGCAGAGACTATGGCCTGGTTGTAGAATACTGCTCCAGTGAGGATAACCTTGTCGCCCAGTTTTCTGTGTTCCAGCACCTTGGAGAGATAATTCTTGGCTATGGAGGTGGAAAGACTGGCTGTGATTACTTCGAGCGAAACGCCTTCCTGCTGTGCCGAAGCCACTGCCTGGCCCATAAAGGCAGCACATCTCGTTCCCAGGTCAATAGTATAAGGCGCTGCGAACGCCAGGTTGGCAAATTCACCACTGGTCACGGAAACACCGAGCATTTCAGCCAGTTCATCGATGAAACTTCCCGTCCCAGCAGCACAGGCTTTGTTCATGTGATAGTCAACAACAACGCCGTTTCTCTTGATTACCAGCTTGGAGTCCTGCCCACCGACCTCGATGATATCTGCTTCAGGGTCTATCTCCGCGGCAGCTCTGGTCTGCGCAGTTATCTCGTTCTTAATCAGGTCTGCCCTGATGAAGCCACCCACCAGGTATCTACCGGAACCTGTGACACCGACGCCGGCTATCTTGACCTTGTCCGCGCCATCCCGAAGCAAGTTCCTGAAGACCTGCCTCACGGCATCAACAGGCCTTCCAGCAGTCATCAGGTAGTTTTTCCCCAGGACTCTCGTGCCGGACTCGTCCATTATCACCGCCTTGGTGCTGGTAGAGCCGACATCAACACCGAGATAGCCTGTGCACTGCTCTTCCATCCTCTGACCGTCCTTGCCATGCTGAACAGCGACAACGTTGAGCTTGGGCATTTCGAAGTAGCGCTGCTTGACATCTGTTTCCGGCAGCACGACACCCTGCGAACTCTTCCCTATGGAAAGTAGGGCCGAACCCAGGGATTCCATGTGAAGGTAGTTTTCCGGGATAATTACCTGTACTGGATGCCCGTTTCTGGCAGAAAGCATATCATTGAGAGATTTCTCTACGGCAGGATTGCCGGCAACGCCGCCAACAAAATAGACCGGCTCCTCAAGAGTTCCTTTCTTGAGAGAGGAGACCATCCGAGCAACGCTTTCGCACAGCGCATAAAGCATTGCTTCAACCGGAACCCCCTTCTGCTGCAGATGGATGATGTCGGTTTTGGCAAAGACGCTGCACCGGGCAGCTATCCTGGGTGGGCTACCATCGCATTTCAGTGCCAGGGTGGCGAAGTCCTCCATGCTGATATCAAGCCTGTATGCCTGTTGCTCGAGGAACCTTCCAGTGCCTGCAGCACAAAGGGGATTAGATGCCACCTTCCATGGCTTTCTTAACCCGTCTTCCAGTTCGATTACCAGGGTGCTCTGGCCGCCGATTTGTATGATGGTTTTGGTGTCAGGATGGTTGTGAAGCAGCCCTGAAGCAATCGACAGTGAACTGCTGTATTCTGTCCAGCCGAGCTCTTTGGGGATTACGGTCTTGCCGGAACCGGATACGCCAGCGGCGACGATCTGTTCCAGATTGAATCTCTTGCCTAGCCTGGCAATTAGTGAAGTGACTGCGGCCCTGGGGCTGGAGCTTACTTTCTCGGTGTCAAACTGAACAACCCTGCCGTCCTCATTGATGAGGGACAGCTTAGCGTTGACAGACCCAATATCTACGCCTAGAAAGTACCTCATTTGCACGGCCCTCAATTGTAGCAGGAAATGGGCGTTCTTAGAAGGCCGGGACTGTAAATTTTAAGAAAAGCGATGTGGCGGCACATGGGCTTGATTAATGCCGTTTTTAACCGTATCGGTAGAACTCAGAGTGAGGCATTTGCTAGCAAAATCGAAGTTATTCAACTCAGAGACTTCCTGTGTGCGTAGTCAGCGATGTTACGAAACTGAGGAGCAGATGCTTTAGGTAGCCAAGCTGCCCTTGTCAAGCTTCCCTAGCGTCCGGCCAAATTCCTTATCTAGCTCGCAATGTTTTGTGTTTCCCCACGTTCCGGTGGTCGGGATACCATCCTTCTTGTTAAACAAGATAGCAGTATCCTATAATGCAAGTTAAAGGTGCTGGAGTAGTCTAAATGATACCGCATGAGCTCATGCAGGAAATTAAGTCGAATAACTGTATTCTCTTCCTCGGTGCGGGGATTTCCACAGAAGGAACTTACTGGAGAACGACATTTTATGACCACATAAAAAATCTAAGTAAATATCCGAAGAGAAGTAAACATCCGCTATTTCCAGACCTAATGCAGTACTATTGTAACAAAGTTGATGGAGGATTGAAAAACAGACTCATTAGAGAGATAGTCAGGTGGATTGAACCCTTCTGCATAGAAGGGGAACCCAACCGAAGCGTGACGATGTTTCATACTGAGATTGCGAGGGTACCCAATTTCAAGATAATTGTAACAACTAATTGGGATCCTCTTTGCGAAAGAGCTTTGAATGTTCTCGTACCAATAGTCGAGGACCGAGATATTCCATTTTGGGATGAACAAAAACGCCAAGTATTAAAGATTCACGGCTGTGTCACAAGACCGCAAACTATAGTAGCCACACGTCGTGATTACGAAGCCTGCATGACAGACAAGGCACGCGGTCCCATTTTGACGAAACTGCGCGATTTAATGGCGACAAAGACATTCATTTTCGTTGGCTATAGCATCACTGACCCTGATTTTAAGCTCATATATGACGAAGTAATAGCAAATCTAGTAGAGGTCCGCCGCCGCTCCTATGTAATAGACCCAAAACCCACCAAAAAAGCAATACAAGACTGGAATAAACGCGGAGTGAAAATAGCAAAGATGCATGGAATAGCCTTTGCAAGGGGACTCATCAGACACTTGGAAAGAAATGGAATTATTCCAAGGAGTGAACTCCTTGAAAACCTGCATCAGCAGTTTCAAAAGATAGCTCAGATACATATGGAAACTTGTGTTGACCAAGATACGGCTGGTGGATTCGCATCCTCAATGTACCAAGATGGATTGCTCCATGCTTTAGAACACATCATTGTGGAGAGTAAAATGGGGAAGTCTTTTGACGATTTCGATAATACTCTCAAGGAATATGAACAGGCACTGAAAAAATATGAGCGGAGACTGCCAAAAGGTGAGGGCGGAGAAATCCTTGTAGAAATAGCTTACTGCCATGGACGAATAGAAGCATTGAAAAGATTCATTTCTCGTAATCGCAGAGACATTCCGCCATTCTATAATCCTATGAAACTTGAGCCTACGAAAAAGAAAGTATATTTTTCCTCTCGCTAATTACTCCACACCTGAATTCCAATGGACACAATACTAATGAGGCCTACTACAAATCAGGTATCATGTCCCTAAGCGCCCCCAGTCATGCTATGAGAAGCGTCACATGTGAGGTAGTCCCCGAAATTTGGACAGGTTGTTAAGAGTGGGTTCTGCTCCCTAGAATAATAAAGACAGAACAGGAGGAGCAGGACATGAAACAGAACCGAAGGAAACACAGCCCATCATTTAAGGCCAGGATAGCCCTGGAAGCATTAAAGGGTGAAGAGACGATAGCCGAACTGGCCAATAGATTCGAGGTTCACCCCAGCCAGATTCGTAAATGGAAGAATTCCCTGGCTGAGGGCGCTGCCGGTGTCTTCGGTGGTGACCATGACCACAAGAAAAGCGATGATGCTCTCATTGCCCGGTTATACCAGCAGATTGGCAAACTCAAGGTAGAGCGGGATTTCTTGGAGAGC